>CAVEFW010000142.1:0-1770 GCA_963615035.1 Phocaeicola dorei | reverse complement strand
GCGATTTCATGGCACTCACACACCGCTTATAGTTCTGCATAGAGCGGGTGTGCGTCGATAATTTTGCGAACAAGCCCGCGCACTTCATCTAGTTTTGCGCTGTCTTGCGCATTGAATACCGCGTCTGCTATGCACTCGCCGATTGTGCGGAACTCATCAGCATCAAGCCCGCGCGTGGTGGCGGCAGCAGAACCCACACGAATGCCACTCGTCACAAATGGAGATCGAGGCTCGTTGGGGATAGTGTTTTTGTTTACAGTAAGCCCCACGCTCTCGAGCAATTGTTCGGCATCTTTGCCTGTGATGTCTGCGGGAGTGAGATCTACCAAGCACAAATGATTGTCGGTGCCGCCCGACACAAGTTTAAGCCCGTGTGACAACATGCCCTCACCAAGTGCAGCGCAGTTTTTCACTACCTGTTGCATATATTCCTTGAATTCTGGTTTTAGCGCCTCGCCAAACGCCACCGCCTTTGCTGCGATTATGTGCATGAGTGGCCCGCCTTGAGAGCCCGGGAACACCGCAGAATTAACTTTCTTGAACATCTCTTCGCTGTTGGTAAGAATAAGCCCACCGCGGGGCCCGCGCAAGGTTTTGTGTGTGGTGGTGGTCACCACATCTGCATAAGGCACAGGGCTTTGGTGCAACCCACACGCCACAAGACCCGCAATGTGCGCCATGTCAACCATAAAATATGCGCCCGCATCGTGTGCAATTTGCCCCATGCGCTCGAAATCTATGGCACGAGGATATGCGCTGGCACCACCTATAACCAAACGAGGGTGCAACTCTTGGCACTGCTGCTCAAGCGCGTCATAGTCGATATATCCCTCGTCGTTCACTCCATAGCCCACCACGTCATAGAGCTTTCCGCTGAAATTTGCAGGAGATCCATGTGTAAGATGACCGCCATTGTCTAAGCTCATGCCGAGCACTTTGTCTCCTGGCGCACAGAGTGCGAAATAGCCTGCCAAGTTTGCATTCGCTCCGCAATGAGGTTGCACATTGGCGAACTTCGCATCGAAAAGTTTGCACGCGCGCTCACGCGCGATGTCTTCGACGATATCTACTTCCTCGCAACCGCCATAATAGCGTTTGCTAGGATATCCTTCGGCATATTTGTTGGTCAGCACACTGCCCGCAGCCTCTAAAACTGCCTCGCTTACCACGTTTTCAGACGCGATGAGCTCGATGCAGTTTCGCTGACGCTCAAGTTCCGCGTCGATTACTTCTGCTATTTCAGGGTCGTTTTGATGGAGTTTTTCATAGTTCATGCGTTTGCCTTTCTTGTTTGCTTGCCTTGCTTGCTTGTTTGCTTTACCTGACTGCTTTGTTTGTTGGATTTTAAGGAGGTCGACCGTTAAGTCACCCGCCAACCGTTAAGTCTCCCGTAAATTTTCTAGGAGTCATTTCCTGTCTGTTTGCCATAAATTACTCGCGCTCTAGTGCCATTATCTTTTCCACGCGCCCTGTGTGTCTGCCCTGGGCAAACGGCGTTTTTAAGAAAGCATCGATTATAGCTTTGTTTGTGTCGAGTTCGACAAATCTTCCCGAAAGCGCAACAACGTTGCAGTTGTTGTGTTCTCGGGAAAGTTTGGCGAAAGCAGGCGTGGTTACGTTTGCCGCACGAATGCCGCGCACTTTGTTGGCAGATATTGCCATGCCTATGCCTGTTCCGCACACCAAAACACCGAACTTTGCCTTGCCTTCCGACACATCATGCGCCACGAGCTTTGCAAAGTCGGGATAATCCACGCGGTCACTGCTTTG
>CAVEFW010000141.1:0-2269 GCA_963615035.1 Phocaeicola dorei | reverse complement strand
TCCGCTGTTCGCGAAACCGCTATCGCGCTTTCGCTCATGCGCTCCACTGCTTCGCTTATTATAAGCAGAATCGCCTAGGGGCGATTCCGAAATTTCCGCGAAGACTTGCTGCACATACCCCATAAGCTCGCTATCCACTACGCCTACACGTTAATGAAGCACACACCCCACATCATTTTCTGTTGACAAGTTTCCAGTATGCAACAATTATGACAGAGAGCACAATAGGCATTATCACCATGAGCACATACGATGCGGGCTTATCGAGCAAATCTGCATTGCTATATTGCATATAGGTGAATACAGAGAGCGTGCGATGCGCACTTCCGCCCAAAACTGCGGGAATTTCGTAGTCTCCGAATGCCGCTGAAAACACGATTATCGTGGCTATCGCGCACGCTGGCATGATGAGAGGCAATGTGATGTGAAAAAATCGCTTAAGACGCCCCACGCCTAACACAGAAGCTTGTTGTTCTAAGTCAACAGATGCGCCTTGCAAGATGCCTAAAACACTCATGCCGATATAGGGAAAAAACTTCCACACAAACGCAATTATTATGCCTATACCGCCCGCATCGCGCATGATGAGTGGAAACTGCCCCGCGCTATCAACTAAACCGAGGGCGTGTGCAACTTGGCTTACCATGCCAGTTTGAGACAGCAAAAGCATCATCATCATGGCGGCTGCCATGCGCGGCACCGTTAAATTTACTTGGAAACAAAAGATAGTCAGCTTTTTTCCGATAAACGTTTGACGCAAGGCAAGTGCCACCACGATGGCAATTATCATTGCAAGAGCAGTCGATATAAAAGCAATCTTTAGGGTATAGAAAAGCGAATCCAGAAAGTAATACGACCCTAAAACGCGCACATAGTTATCGAAGCCCACTGCCGTGCCCGCATCGTCTAGCGTGCTCATATAGATATTAGATGCAATGGGCACTACATAACCAGCACCCATAAGAGCGATTAGTGGAATAAACGATCCTATGAGTGCCAGTTTTTCTTTTAGGTGTTGATATTTGGTAGTGCTTAAGCGTGCCATAAAAGCCGTAAATTAAATGTCATTTAATTAACGTCGTGAATTCATGCTTCATTCTCAATTAAGCTTTATTTACTTTTTGGTCCCAACCAGAAGAAATCCATTTTGCCACTTTGCCGAATTTGTCTGTGTAAGATTGCTCTTCAATCTCTGTGGCGGTGGGGCTGAGTGTCCCCATCTCATTAAATACATTGTCGAATTTTTTCTTCTGGTCTGAATCCAACTTATCATAAGACACATTATAGCCGTTGCCAGTTGTCTTAAACGCATCTGCCTGGCGCTCTGGGTCAAGCATCGCGTTGGCCACCACCATAGAAGCAGCTTTGTTTTTGGAGTTTTGCATAATCACGCTGTAATCCCACGCACCCACCGACGTTTGCAACATATAGATTGCTGGGTTAGCCATATAAGAATCGGGCGCGGAAGCCACGCGAGCAGAAACAGAAGTGCATGTGGTAAATGTGCAAGCCAGATCGCCCGATTTCACATAATTCATCATGTCGGGTGCCGTGGCCATATACATAGGAGCACCATTGTTTTGCATCAAGTTTGTTTTAATTTCGTTGAGATATGCCCAAAGATAACTTGCTTTCTCATAAAATGTGCTCTCGGTGGCCTCACTTGATGCACTCCACTCATACCATTTCTCGATGTTCGCTTGAATTTTGCGGCGACGCTCGGCTGCGCTGTCAGATTCATTGTAAACCGCCTTCCAGCCGCCCTTTCCATCATCTGTAAGCTCTGCCAAGATGGCTTTTAAGAAAAACAAGCCATGGAAACTGCCCTTGCCAGTTAGATCCATGTAACTAAATTTACCTGGGTTTTCCTTCACCCAACTTGCAAGCTCGGTGAAGTTATGAGGCAAACCGCGTTTAGACCCGCTTGTGGCATTCCACGTAAGGTTGTGATCCCATTTATCCGTGGAATAGACAAGTGAGGGGTTCAGTGTTTGAAATGGAGATTCTTTGCCGTCCACCTTATCTGCGCCATCAAAGGTAACATTTTCATTCGACGTGTCGAGATATTTATAGTTAGGAAGTTTTGTGATCCATTCGTTGTCAAACACACCGTCTACTTGGCGAATAGGGGCTATCATGGCACCCGTATACCAGAACATGTCATAGGTGGCATCTGCGCTATTTGTGATGTCGGTAGTTATCTTTTGATATTCAGCCTCTGAATATTCCACTGGTTCGAGTGTGACATCATATTCAGATTTTACAGATG
>CAVEFW010000140.1:997-5930 GCA_963615035.1 Phocaeicola dorei | reverse complement strand
TATACACGGGCAAACGCCTGAATATTTGGCACTCACGCGCATGGTTTCGCTTTGCCCAAACAACATTCGCAAAATTTTGGAGTGTGTGCCAATTAAATCGGGAATGCGTGTGTTGGATGTGGGGTGCGGGTCAGGCGAATATGTGTTTCGCTTGGGAAATGAGCTGCAAGGTGTCGAATTCGTGGGGGTGGATTTCGATGAAAACTTTATTGAGGTTGCAAGGTCTCGCGCGACTTGTGAATGCGGAACTAATAAGACGCTTCATGAAGATGCGGCGCGCACGTGTGCGGCGAGCGAAAACGCAGCAAGCGAAAATGCGTTGTGCGAAGATGCCGCCAAGTTTGAGCCTGTGAACCCGCAAAACACATACACTTTCGTGCAAGGAGACGGGCTGCACCTTCCTTTTGAGTCAGACTCTTTCGATGCTGTGATATCTCACACATATCTTACAGCCATTCCAGACTATCAAACGGCACTGGCTGAAATGATACGCACATGCAAGCCTGGTGGTGCTGTGAGTTCCATCACCAACATGAACAACAATTTTTCTGGCACGGGTGCTAGTGGCGCGGGCGCATTTGAACTTTTCGCTCCCCTGCTAGACCCCGAATCCCTAGAAATTGTGCAACGTGTACAAAAACTGCGAGACACGAAGATGCGCTATATAGATATGGGCTCAGGCGTGCCCACATATAAAGTGCAGCGGCTTTTTGCTCATCTTTTGTTAGAGGGTGTGAGTGCGCAGCCATTGAGCCATTACTTTTGTTTGAGCGATGCGCACACGAGCACAGAAGACTACATTAAATTTGTAGATTTGTTATATGAGGCGGAAGTGAAGCAAACGCACTGCTTGCAACAGGTGAGCGCCATAGATAAGAAACTGACAGAAGATGAATGGCGCATATATTATGGTGCGCTTGAAAAGCGGCGCGAAGATCTCTTGGGCATGTTGGGGCAAAACCAAGAATGGACATGGTATGGCAACACTTCCCTTTTGGTGTGGGGGCGTGTGCCAAACGATGAGGTGGACCCAGGGCTAAATAAATTTTGCAAGCGCGTGTGCGATGAGAGAAAACGCGCTGATAAAATGCGACGTGATGCGCAAAAAAAGGGATACAAAATTCACGAGCGATATGCACAAGCTGGCCCTGGGCGTGTTTGCACAGTGCAACTTCGATGTAAAAAGCGCGTTGTATATGCAAGTGATTTCAACCCTTCTCTTGCCTTTGAGGCTGCATATGAAATTTTGCGCAATAAGCACAAAAAAAAGCGTAAGCGTTGCGAAAAAGCAGAGGCTAGCGCGTGGAAAAAAATTCTGGCGAAGCCAAATGCAAGCGCAAATAAAAACTTGCGCCCGCTTGACGAGAAAAGCATATATTGCATAGATCTGATGTGGGATGGCGTGGCAGAAACGATAGAAGCAGGTTATCGCGTAGAGTTTTTTGAAGTTGTGGGCTCTGGGAATAATCAAAAAACAAACAAAGAGGCGAAGGGTGCAAAAAATTTGAAAGAGGCAAAGGGCGCAAAAGATGCAAAAAGTACCAAAAGCTCAAAGGAAAACAAAGAGGGCATGCACAAAAAAGACAATGATATGAGCATAGTTTATGTTCGTTGCACTCGCACAGGCGAAATGCTTCAAGGCGTATGCGCACACGCCGACTTAACTGTGGCTATTCGTCGCGCTTTCAGTCGGGCTGTGTCGCAGTTGTGCCCCGCGTTTAGGTAGCGCTATAACCCGAGCGGTGCTATCACGCGAGACAAAATGCCCAGCATATGCGATATTGCAACTCCATAATTTACAACTGGCACGTCTTGGTTGCCAGCACAACTAAGGCGATATTTCATCTCTTTTTCATTCAACATGCAACCGCCACAATGAATGATTAAATCAAAACTGCTCAAATCTTTTGGAAAACCCCTGCCCGATGTGAACGTAAACTTCGGCGTGGCGCTGCAATGTTTTTTTATAAGAGCGGGAATTTTCACACTGCCGATATCTTCACACGTGCGATGATGACTGCACCCTTCTGCTATCAACACGCTTGAATTGTCTGTAAGCAAATCGAGCGTGCGTGCTCCAGCAACCAATTGATCGATGTTGCCTTTATATCTTGCCATCAAAATTGAAAACGAAGTTAGTGGCACGCTTTCGGGCACAATTTGCGCCACCTGTGAAAACGCTTGGGAATCGGTGATGACCAGACGCACGCAAGGTGCGCTCTTTTTTGAGTTTGGTGAGTTCGGTGCGCTAGTTGAGTTGGCTGAGTTTGCAGTGCTCGCTGTGTCTGAAGCACAGCCGCAACTGTCCGTGTTCTTCGCCCCGAATTTATTCAACACGTTGTCTAATTCTTCCACCTGACACGCAACAAATGAGGCGTGAGCATCTAGCACATCTCGCATAACTATCTGTTGTGGCAAAATGATGCGATCGCGTGGAGCGGCAGAGTCTATGGGAATGACGAGCACAACCATATCGCCCACTTCCAGCAAATCGCGCACACACACCTGTGACTTGTCGCGGTCGCTTTGCACTTTCACACACACGCGTGCCATTTCATGTTTTAGGCTGTCTATGCCAGAGTTATTTTTTGCACTGCAAAACAATATGGGCGCATCGATGCTGGAAACATCGAAGCAATCGCTGCCAAGACAACCGCCATCAAGACAATCATCGCTAACGTCAACGCTAATCCTGTCGCTTGAAACAAGATCACACTTATTTGCTGCAACTATAAAGGGCACTCCACTCTCGCAAAAAAGTGAAATCAAGTCTATGTCTGGGCGCGACAAACCATCTGGCGCACTCACCACCAAAACAGCAACGTCGCAAGTGTGCAAAACTTGGCGTGCGCGTTGTGCACGTTTGGTGCCCAAGGCACCCACATCGTCTATCCCTGGCGTGTCTATGATGCTTACAGGGCCTGCACTCTTGAGCTCCATCGCTTTTCTGACGATGTCTGTGGTTGTGCCTGCAACGTTAGACACAACAGATAAATCTTGATTTAAGATGGCGTTCACCAGGCTTGATTTTCCAGCGTTTCGCACTCCGAAAAAAGCAATCTGTGTGCGGTTGGATGTGGGGGTTTCGCTCAAAGTTGCAAACACATCGTCGCCAGCGCTGGCTCTTTTTTGTTCGCCTTTGCCGTCGCGTGCCATTTCTCGCGCGCGAATGCCTTCGTCTGCACTTGCACAATCGCTCGCACGTGCACTGCTCTCACTTCCGCCTGCCCGCTCGCCAGCACTTGCCGCACTGCCTCCACAAGCACCACAACCCGTCTGAATATCTCTTTTTTCATCTTTCATGAGGCGCACCCCCTAACACTTACAAACTTACCAAGGCACTCTGTCTTCCATCGGCACATAGGTGCGCGTGTGCCTGTGAACATTTTTATAAGCTGGGCGAATGATGCGCTTGCCGCTCAAAATTTCTTCAAATCGATGAGCGGTCCATCCAGCCATGCGCCCACAAGCAAAAAGCGGCGTGTAGAGTTGTTCTGGAATGCCCATCATGCGATATACAAACCCCGAATACATATCTATGTTCGCGCAAAAATCTTTCTTTGTGCCTTTTGTGCGCAAGATGACTTCAGGAGATATGCGCTCGATTGTCTTTAGCAACTCAAATTCGCGCTCAAATTCGCTGCCTTGGGCCAGCTTCTGCGCAAAGTTTTTACATATGACCGCACGCGGATCAGATTTTGTGTAAACCGCATGACCCATGCCATAGATAAGCCCAGTTTTATCAAACGCCTCTTTTCTGACAATTTTGGCAAGATAGTCTGCCACTTCATCTTCATTTTCCCAATCGCTCACGTGTTCTTTGATGTCGCGGTGCATGGCGTTCACCTGCGCGTTTGCGCCTCCATGGCGTCTGCCTTTCAGAGAACCCAAGGCAGCAGCATAAACTGAATATGGGTCGGTATCCGCCGAAGACATGACGCGCACAGTGAAAGTTGAGTTGTTGCCACCGCCATGTTCTGCGTGCAAACAAAGCATGACATCTAACATGGCAGCTTCTTCTTGCGTGAACTTTCTGTCTGGTCGCAACATGGACAAAATGGTTTCAGCGGTGGATTGCCCCGGGATAAAGGGGTGCATGATGAAAGATGAATGGTGATAGTTTGCCATCATTGAATAGTATGACAAAATCATAATGCGAGGCAGACGGGATATCACAGAAAAAGAGGCGTGAGCTTCGTGTTCATAGCTTCGCTGTTCAGCGTGATTGTCATAGGAATATAAAAGCTGAATGGATCGCTGCATCACATTCATGATGTCTGGAGGAGTATCGCGCATCAAAATGGAGTTAATAAAGCCATCAGGCAACTCGCGGTTTCTATCTAGCGCAGAAACATATTCATCAAGCTGTTTTTGCGTGGGAAGCTGGCCTGTGGTAATCAGATATGCAATTTCCTCAAAGCGGAAGCGTTTGTCTGTTGAAGAGTCTGCCATCAGGTCATATAAATCGTATCCGCGAAAACGAAGCAGACCTTCATCAGGCATTTTCACTCCGTCTTTCATGACGTATCCATGAACATATGAAATGTTTGTGATGCCAGCAACCACACCAGACCCATCTGCGTTGCGAAGGCCGCGCTTGACGTCAAATTTTTCATAGAGTTCTGGCTCTATGTAATTTAACTTAGAGAATTGCTTATATAGCTCCAGCCTGTCTGCAATTTCTGGAATGTCTCCTTTATATGTGGTGGCGTTAGGCGTTGTCAGGCTGTCTAACCCAACATCTGAATCCGCATTATGAATGGGAGTTTCGTCTGCAATTGAGATTGTGTCCGAGGTATTGCTTGAAGGAGTTTCGCTGGCGGAAGCTGCCTTATCACCGGCGCGAGCCTGTTTGTCGCTAGCGCAAGCCTGCTTTTTACAAGCAGAAGCCGCCTTGTCGCTGCCGCAAGTCGAATTGCCGCTGGCGGAAGCC
>CAVEFW010000140.1:0-987 GCA_963615035.1 Phocaeicola dorei | reverse complement strand
GACTCGTGCGCAGACCCGCCGTTTGAGTTTGCAATCTTGGAAACGTTTGTCATAAAACACCACCTATCGCATAGATAATTTCTGAAACATTCGTTTTTCTTGATATATATTTCTTGTTTGAGTATAACCTAAAATCACAAACAGTTTGGCTGCGAGAGCACTTATGACAATATTGTTACAATGTATGAACACAAACTTTGCACACTTAACAAAACGTAAGAAAACAAAACCTGCAAACCGCAGACGCGCTCTAAAAATTAAAAAAGTCGCACCCTAAAAAACAAAAAAACAGCCGCGCCCTATAAAAAACCCAAAACAAGGAAAATACCAATCATGCATAAACAAAATAATTCTAGCAATTTCATGGACTATAAGATTCCGATCTATGAATATAGACACAAACACCAGCGCATATATTTTGCTTTCAGCGTGTTTTCTTTGCTTGCATGCGTGATATCGAGCGCTGTGTTGGTGTTTCAAATTTTTGGCACGCAGCAATCGTTTGTAAACGTTGTTATAGCAGGTTTTTTCTCGTCAACTTTCTTTGTTGCAACTCTGTTTTTCACGTTTAACCCAAACACAATAAGATCGATACAGACAGATGAAATGCTGACTATGGCAAGAAAAACGCTTGCGTATGTGCAAAGTGGCGTGGATAGAACTGCTGCTCAGAATGTTTGCGAGCTGCTTTTGCCAAAAACACGCGCAATCGCTGTTGCCATCACCAACAAAACAGACGTTTTGGGATATGCTGGCGTGTCTGAAACAGAAAACCCTGCAGGAAAGCCTATTCGCACACAGGCAACACACGAAGCCATAGAGCGCGGAGAAACCATTAAGCTCACAAACGCTAAAGAAATCGGGTTTCCATTTGAGCCGAAATATATAAGTGCTGCATACATCGTGCCGCTGAAACAAGGAAGAGAAGTGTCTGGCGTTTTGAAGTTTTATTTCAAATCGCCTAGGCATTTGCGCGAAGTGCAAGAA
>CAVEFW010000139.1:0-4831 GCA_963615035.1 Phocaeicola dorei | reverse complement strand
GATTATTCACGTTCTCGCAAAGAACACACAATGCGCGAGCGCTTGGCAAAAGAGATCATGGATGCCGCCAACAACACAGGTGCTTCCATCAAAAAGCGCGAAGATCTATTCAAGATGGCAGAAGCGAACCGCGCGTTTTCGCACTATAGGTTCTAAGGAGGGCAAATGGCACAAAAAATTGGTTTAAACGAAACTCGCAACATCGGCATCATGGCTCACATCGATGCTGGTAAAACCACTACCACCGAACGCATCTTATATTACACAGGCAAAACTCACAAAATTGGTGAGGTGCACGACGGTGCTGCCACGATGGACTGGATGGAGCAAGAACAAGAGCGCGGTGTGACCATCACATCTGCTGCTACCACTTGTTTTTGGAACTATCCTGGTGGCGCAAAAGATGGCAAGCAATACAAAATTCAGATCATCGACACACCAGGTCACGTAGACTTCACGGCCGAGGTGGAGCGTTCTTTGCGCGTGTTAGACGGTGCAGTGGCTGTGTTCGACGCTGTTGCAGGCGTGCAACCTCAATCTGAAACTGTTTGGCGCCAAGCTGTGCGCTATGAAGTTCCTCGCATTGCGTTCATCAACAAGTTCGACCGCGTGGGCGCAGATTTCTTCCACGCAATAGACACTATGCGCGATCGCTTGGATGCTCCTGCTTATGCAGCTCAGTTGCCCATGGGTGCTGAAGACAATTTCTGGGGCATCGTTGATTTAGTTACCATGACTGCCTGGGATTTCAAGGCAGACGACAAAGGCATGACATATCCTGAAGCTATGGATGCAATTCCCGATGAATTCAAGGCTGATGCAGAAAAATATCATCAAGAGTTGGTGGATGCTGCGGCAGATTGCGACGACGATCTGATGGAAAAAGTGCTCATGGACGAAGATATCACAGTCGATGAGTTGAAAGCTGCAATTCGCAAAGGCGTGATTGCTGGCAAGATGAACCCAGTTTTCGTTGGCAGTGCTTATAAAAATAAAGGCGTTCAAGAACTTTTGGATGCTGTGGTTGACTATATGCCAAGCCCTGTTGATGTGAAGGCAATCAAAGGCGTAAACCCAGACACAGATGAAGAGGATGAGCGCCCATCAGATCCTAAGGCGCCTTTTAGTGCTTTGGCTTTCAAGATCATGACAGACCCATTTGTTGGAAAGCTTACCTATCTGCGTGTTTATTCTGGCACGCTTGAGGCTGGCAGTTATGTATACAACGCCAACAATGGCAAAAAAGAGCGCGTTGGTCGTTTGCTTCAGATGCATTCTAACCAGCGAGTAGACATAGACACATGCTCTGCAGGTGACATTGTGGCTGTTGTGGGTTTGAAAAACACCACAACAGGTGAAACACTTTGCGAAGATGGCGCACCCATCATTTTGGAGTCGATGGATTTTGCAGACCCTGTAATTGATATTGCCATCGAGCCTAAAACAAAGGCCGAGCAAGACAAGATGAGTGTGGCTTTGCAAAAACTTGCTGAAGAAGACCCTACATTCCGCGTGTCAACAAACCATGAAACAGGTCAGACAATCATAGCTGGCATGGGTGAGTTGCACTTAGAGATCATCGTCGATCGCTTGCTTCGTGAATTCAAGGTGGAAGCAAACGTTGGTAAGCCTCAGGTTGCATATAGAGAAACTGCCACAAGGCCTGCAATGAACATTGAAGGCAAATTTGTGCGCCAGTCTGGTGGTCATGGTCAATACGGCCATTGCGTTATAAATATGTATCCTCAAGAAGAGGGCAAGGGCTATGAATTTGTAAACAAGATTGTTGGCGGTGTTATTCCAAAAGAATATATTCCTGCTGTAGACAAAGGCATTCAAGAGGCCCTGAATAGTGGCGTTTTGGCAGGATATCCTGTTGAGGCGCTAAAGATTGAGTTAATTGATGGTTCTTATCACGATGTAGACTCATCTGAGGCTGCCTTTAAGGTGGCAGGCTCTATTGCCATAAAAGAAGCACTTCGCAAAGGAGACCCTTGCATTCTTGAGCCGATGATGGCTGTGGAAGTGGAAACACCTGAGGAATATATGGGCGATGTTATGGGCAACTTGAGCTCACGTCGCGGACAAATTCAAGGCATGGGAGATAGAGGCAACGCCAAAACCATCAAGGCAAAGGTGCCACTGAGCGAGATGTTTGGCTATGCAACAGATTTGCGCAGTGGAACTCAAGGACGCGCATCTTACACGATGCAGTTTGACTCTTATGAGCCTGTGCCAAAGAATGTTCAAGATGAAATTATCAGTAAAGCTGGCGGCAGCGCTAAATAGTGCTCAAGCGGCAAAAGCGTAAAACAGACTAATTATTGGAGGTAATAGAAGTGTCTAAGCAAAAAATACGCATTCGCCTTAAAGGCTATGATCACGAGCTTGTTGATCAATCCACAAAGCTTATTGTGGATACAGCACAAAAGACGGGTGCAAAAATATCTGGTCCTATTCCGCTGCCAACGGAGCGCAATTTGTTTACAGTAATCAAAAGCCCACACGTCAATAAAGATTCTCGTGAACAATTTGAAATGCGCACACACAAGCGCTTGGTGGATATCGTGGAACCCACGCCAAACACCGTGGATTCACTTATGCGTCTTGACATTCCTGCTGGCGTAGATATTGAAATCAAACTGTAGGGGAGGTGTGAGTGATGATAAACGCAATTTATGGCAAAAAAATTGGCATGACACAAATCTTTGCTGAAGATGACACGGTGGTGCCAGTAACAGTCATTCAAGCTAACCCAAACACTGTGGTGCAAGTTAAAACTGTTGACACAGATGGATATGACGCTGTTCAGCTGGGTTTTGGCGAGATAAAAGAGAAAAAAGTGAACAAGCCTTATGGTGGTCACTTTGAAAAGGCTGGCGTTAAACCAACACGTTATCTGCGTGAAGTGCGCACAGACAGCGCATCAGAGCACAGCGTTGGAGACACTCAAACAGTTGCTGCTTTTTCAGATGTGAAAAAAGTAACGGTTAGCGGCACAAGCAAAGGTAAAGGTTTTGCAGGCGTTATGAAACGTTATGGCTTTGGCGGTGGCCCTGGTGGACACGGCTCGCATTTTCATCGTGTGCCCGGTTCTGTGGGCATGTGCGCCACACCTTCGCGTGTGTTGCGCGGGCTTCGCTTGCCAGGTCATATGGGTTGTGACACAGTTACAGTTAAAAATTTGGAAGTTGTGCGAATTGATGAGGATCAAAACCTGATATTAGTTAAGGGTGCTGTTCCTGGCGGAAAAAACGCCATTGTTCGCATCGCTATGGCTTAAATGTAGAAGGGAGTAAAACATGGCAAACATTGATATTCTAGATGCAGCGGGCAAGGTTGCAGGCACAGCCGAACTCTCTGATGCAGTTTTTGGCATCGAGCCTAACGCGCCTGTTATGCACCAAGTTGTGCGTGCTCAGCGCAACGCATGGCGCCAAGGCACACATAGCACTCGCACACGCTCGCAAGTGCGTGGTGGCGGCAGAAAACCATGGCGTCAAAAGGGCACAGGTCATGCACGTCAGGGCACTATCCGCGCCCCACAATGGGCAGGCGGCGGCGTTGTGTTTGGCCCAACACCTCGTCAATATGACATCAAAATAAATCGCAAAGAAGTTAAACTTGCAACTCTAAGTGCGCTTTCTGCGAAGGTGGCAGACAACCAAGTATACGTTGTGAAAGACTTCGATATGGAAACTCCTTCAACAAAAGTTGCCGCCAAGGCGCTTGAAGCTTGGGGTCTTAAAGGTCGCACAACGTTAGTTATCCCTGAAGATGCGATTGAAACATATCTTTCTTTTCGCAATATCAAGGGAATAAATATTGTTCCTGCGCAAGAAGTGAATACATATGAGATTTTAGATAATAAAAACTTAGTTATCACCGAAGGTGCGCTTAGTGTGATAGAGGAGGTGCTCGCATAATGGAAGCACGTGAAATTATTATTCGTCCAATTATTTCAGAGCGCTCATATGACGTTATGGAAAATAACGTATACACATTTGAAGTGCATAAAAGCGCAAACAAAATTGAAATTGCCAAGGCGGTTGAGTCGATTTTCAATGTGAAAGTTGTAAAGGTGAACACATTGAACGTGAAACCAAAACCAAAGCGCATGCGCTATAACACTGGTAAAACACGCGCTTGGAAAAAGGCAATGGTCACGTTGCAAGAGGGCGATTCAATCGAAATTTTTAATGCGTAAGTTTTTCGCATAAACTTTTTGCGAAATTTCAAACTGAAGAATTTTAATAGGGTGCACGCGTTGCACCCTATTTTTTTGCTAAGTTTTTTGTGCACTGTTGCAGAGACCACAAAAGTGTTGCCAAAAAGATAATAATCCGCAGAAATAATGGTAATTGCGTGCAAATGTTTTTTTCAGATGTTCTAAATTTGTGTTTTATCGTAAACTCAAACGTTGAAGGTGCAACATCGAAATTGCGCTGTTGAAGATGCGCTACTGATGTTGCATTATTGAAACTGCGCCATCGATGTTTGCTATCAAAGCTGCGCCATCGAGGACGCGCAGTCGAAAGTGAAACATCAAAGGTGTGCCATCAAAAGTGCACGGATAGAAGCTGAACAACTTTTTTCATGTAACCTGTTAAATAATTGCAAGATATTAAACTAAAGGGGCATAAATTATGGAAATGTTAGAGTTAGTTTTACTCCTTTTATCTGCTGTTTTAATATCTTCTGTTGTGTCTCAACTAGCTCCAAAACTTCCAACTCCTCTGGTGCAAATTGTTTTAGGGTTGCTTATAGCCTTCATAGGCTCTGGAAGAATAGAAATTCCATTCGACAGCGAAGTGTTTTTGGTGCTATTTAT
>CAVEFW010000138.1:0-12593 GCA_963615035.1 Phocaeicola dorei | reverse complement strand
GCTAAAAGATCAATTCGATGAAGCGGTGCTCACGGCTAACACAGCAGGGCCTGCTGTGGGTGTGTTCACACAGATGCCCGGTGTGAAATTGGGCGGAAACGTTGAATTTTCACTCGGTTCTTCTGCGGCAACTTGCGCTCTTTATTCTTTGAGCAAAGATGCATTCACGCTTAAAGACAGCTTCAACACCTCTGGTGTTTTGGGCGTATATTCAGCTGGAAACGCCGATGGCGTTGCTTTTGCAACATATGAGGGCGATGAAAAAGACACAGCCAATTTCACAGGTGCTTTTGGAGATGCCACAGGCAACAGAGCCAAGGTTGTTGCAGACGCAAACAAATTGAAGTTTCAATCTGTCAACAATTCAGACGATAAAAACGACGCAAACAAAAATGAAAAAGAAAACAAAAACTATACAGAATATATAGATGGCGTGAGCACATCTTTAGCCCTAAGCGGCACATATAGCGAAGAGGGCGCAGCACTCATGGCTTCCTTGGCAAGCAACAATAGTAACTCTTCCGATGCCGCAAACGGCAACGACAACGCCAACAACAACGACGCCACCAACAACAACGAAACCGAGGGGCAATATGCCTTGCAAGCCACGGGGGATGGCCACGAAATTTTGGGCCCTGGCACCGAAGGTGCTGTTTGCATCAATCTAAACGAAGTGTGGACCAACAGAGCAACAACCTATGCGATTAAAACAGAAGGCAAATGGGCTCAAACGAATGAAACCACCTATGCAGTGCCTGCCGGCACAACGAAAGTTGTGGCCTATCTAACGGGTGATATCACCACCACAGGCACCAGTGCAACTTTAAGCTTGAACTTTTCGGAGGCTGGCACCACGCCAGAAGTTATTGTCTATTTAAATGGCTACAACTTAACATGCAACTTACAAGGCACGGCTAGAACTGGCATAACTTATGCTTTTAATAATGGTGGTGCTATTAATCTTGCTGGCGGCAAGGCTACAAGCTTTGAAATTAACGGCACAGACAAATCTGGGAAATATAGAGGCACAGTAAAGCGCACAACTAGCAGTGCCACTACTTCAAACGCAGCAGCCAGCGCAATATGCAATACTTCAGCTAAATCTGAACTTTATATTCATGATGTTGATGTAGTGAATGCTCCCACTCAAATTGTGGGCAAAAATAATTTTGGTAATGCGGGCTGGGGCATTTCGAATAATCAAACAAATTCGCCACAGTTTAAAATTGAAAATTGCAACGTTACGGTGGATGCCACAGCCGAAGGTGTTGCAGAAAGCACGTTTTCTTCCTCCGGTGGCGACGAACTAAATACCATCTGGGGCATCTATACATCTTCTGCTGCAGAAATTAAAAATACAAATGTGAATGTTTTGCAAAAAAATTATTCAACTCCTTCTAACAATATAACTGCGTGTGGCATGTATTTTGACCGTTGCTCTGGCAGTGTTGAAGGTGGTTCTGTTAATGTGTCTTCGCCTTGCTCAAAGGGCATTGCTGAAGGCATTTATGCATCCACAAGAGCATTGACAGTGGGCAGTGCCACAAGCACTCCTGCCACACAACCAGATATAACGATAAATGCCACGGGAGGAGCCACATCTTATGGCATTCAAAATGGTTCATCTAGCGCTAAGATAACTCTAGATGGCGGTGTGGGAATATTTACAAATGCAGATGCCACTGCCGTAAGTGTTCCCTTGCAAAGTAAATTTTCTGGAGCTTATACAATTGCATCTGAAAATTTCTGTGCATATGCCAAAGATGATGCGGGCGCATGGAAGGCTGGAGCATTAGGCATTCGTGTTGATTTAGCCACAGACGATATAAATTCTGGAGGCACAATAATTGCCGATTGGGGTTTTACACCCACAGATGCGCAAGCCGCAGCTGTGCAAGGTATGTTCAGCAACGCGTCAAGCACTCCCACAAAGGTGGTGGCAGACACAGAATCTGTGCGCTTTGAGTTAGATGAAACAAGCAGCAAAATATATGTGCAAGTTTTATATCCAGACAATACAACAAAGAAATATTCAAACTTTGCAGAAGCCATTCGTGCAATCAACACAAAGGCTGTCACAGACGCGGCCACAAAGACAGGTGTCACAATCCAGCTTATCGGCAACACTTCAGATGGCGGTGTTACGCTTTCAAACATTGGCAATACTATTCAAGAATTTAAGCTGGATTTAAATGGTCATAACATAAGTTATTTAAACATGGACAAAACTGGCACAAAATATACTGGCAAGATAACTGTATGTGACAATTCTACAAATACTAAGGCGCAAAAGGCAAAAATTAATGGCTCTATGTTTGTAGCTAATGGCACTAGTTCAACCATTGTGCTAGGGGTGAGCGCACATTTGGTGTTAGATGAAATAGATGTAACACCTTCCATCGCATCATATACTTCTAATAACCCATCTAATGGCATCATTGCTGCAAATAGTGCTTCTGGAGCGAAAGTAGAGTTGAACAATGTAAACGTTGAGGCAGATATTCAAAGCACTTCATCATCTAGTGCGTATATAATCAGAGGCTCTTCAACTAAAGTAATATTAAATAATTCAAATTTAAGCCTTTCAAAGTTAACTGCTGGCTCTGTTTATTTTGTGGATAGTGCTGCCAGTGTTGAGGCGGAAAATTCGGACATAAGTGTTGCAGGTGTAAGTTATTATGTTTATGGAATGGGTCTGCAGGCTGCATCTACGGTCAGCATGAAAAATACTAACTTGACAGTTAATGGTGTGGGGCCTTCGACTAATGCTTTTGGTTTTAATAATGGCAAAGAATACAATTTTGAAAATTGTAAATTTAATGTAAATGGCACAGGCACTAATTCATATGTTTTGAGCACAACCCAAGCCACTGGGTCTTGTGCTTTTTCTGGTGAGACAAAGATAGTTGGCAATAATACCTTTGTATATCCTGCGCCACTAACCATAGGCAGCGGCTTTAAATTGGCTTCTGGCTCTGAAAAAATTGCTTTGCGCACAACTAGTGCTTTAACAGATGATATTTTCGCTAAAGCATCAGATGGCACATCAGACATTACTTCCTCAAAAAATGCAATAGAAGCAGAAGAGAGGTCTTTTTATAATGGCTTTGACGTTATTTATAAAGGCGAAAAAACTCAAGATACATCAGACGATGATAAATCGCAACTTGCCTTTTATCATGAAGCGGTTGCAAGAAACACTACCACGAACACAGATTACCCGAAACTAAGTTTGGCACTTGCAAACATGGCAGCGGGTGAAGAGATTCAACTTTTAGCAGACGTTGTGGAGCGTTGCACATCTAATCCTAGTAATGCAAGTAATGCACCCCTGCAAGTGAAAAACACTGGCACGCTTGATTTGTGTGGCCACACATATAAGTTGGATATGTCCACAGCCCTAGGTAATGGTGCTCTTTATGCAGTTAATATCAATCAAGGCACATCTGCCACAAACAAAAATATATTCACTATCAAAGACACTTCCACCGAAGATGGCACCACAGGAAATGGTTCATTTGATATAAGCCTTGCACGAAGCGGTGGCGATTTAATGAATAGTTGGAGATATGGTTTGCATTTAGCCAATAATTATGCAGGATTAGATATAGAAGGCGCAAAGATAAATATAAGCTATGATCAAAAATCCAATGTTGTTAGTTCTGGTCAGTCTGGGATGACTGTTGTTGGCATATATGCAAGCAAAGATACCAATGAAGTAAAGTTAGGTGCTGGCTCAGAAGTTAACATGAGCGTAACTTCTACAGATGGTGGCGCATTTCCTTCGGTATGTAATGTATTTGGGGTATATAACAATGGTCCAGACAAATTTACAATGGATGCAAATGCAAAACTTAATGTTAAAAATAATGTGCCAGCAAACTGGCAAGAAGCCATAAATCTTGGTTTGATGAAGCAAGAATATAGTAAAGATTCAGATGCATATAAAGAAATTCAAAGCTTATTTAAAGTGAATGCAAAATATGACGAAGAAGTTGGCAAATATTATGCAACACCTTTAACACTTGAAGATGGAACAGATGTATATTGTGCATCTGACAAAGTGGATGCTGCCAACGTGGGCAACGCAGATTATATTGTAGCAACACAATTTTTGGTGCCTTCGCGTTATCAAAACATAGGTGTAACCAAAGGCATTCACATGGATACTGCTAACACGGGCAGCATGAATATTGCTGGCAGCATAAATATTGAAGGTTCACAAACTCATGCAGCGGCCATAGTGGAATATATTTATAATAAAGATACAAAATGTAAGATAGATTTAGGCGATATTGATATAAATGTGAGTGCAGGGTCTAGTTTATGCAGAATTCAGGGTGCTTCTTCAACTGTTGCAGATGAACTGGGTCTTTCGAGTAATACTGCTAAAACAAACATTACCAAAATTGAATATGCAAGCCCTTATTCTTATGGCTATTACTCAACTTCTAGATCTGCCACAGATGCATCTGATAAATCTCAAAATTCAATTGTCACATTCAATGGTAAAACAAACATAAACACATCTGGTTCAAATGCGGTAGATATTGCATCTGCTTCGTTTATCGAGTTAGGCAATGGCTTTTCCAATGTTAAATCAACACCTTTGAGCGTGCTTGATGTGCGAGTGAATAATACACGCGACATTAACTTGCGCGATGACGGTGTTGCAAACAAAGAAGATTTCGCATTTGCTCGCATGGCAGGTGGTGCGGCTGCCACGGCAAGCGATGCTGCTCTTTTTACAGATGCACAGGGCACATATCAAACAGTTGTGAATGATGATGGCAACATTGCTTGGTCAAAGAACTTGTGTGCTGTTTCGTTTGTTGCAGATGGCAACACTATTGAAGATTATTCTCAAGATTCTGTGCCTTATGGCACATCGATCGATTTGCCATCTGCCGCACAGATGCACAAAGATGTATATCCTAGCGGCACGTATACTTATGAATTTTTGGGTTGGTCTACTAATAAAGGTGCCACAGCAGATGATTTTGGCAAGCTGGACACAGATATTCCGTCCACTGCCTCTTCGCTTGTGGTAACGCAATCTGTCACATATTATGCAATCTATCAAAAAGTGAACAAAGAACGCACCGTAACATTTAGTGGCATGTATGATGCGAACGGATCTAAAATAGCAGACGTATCTATCAGCGGTGAATATGGTCAAACGTTGGGCGAGGCGCTTAGTAGTGCAAACCAAGCTGGCATTTTAACTAAGCCTGCTAGTTATACTAACGAATCAGGCACATGGGAATTCATTGGCTGGAAAGTAACAAACACTAATGGCAATGGCACAGATGCTATTTGGTATCCGTCTTATGACATGGGCACAAACTTAGTGTTTGACTCTGGAAACGTTTCAGGCACAACCATGAAAATTACAGCCACTTATTTATTGGCAGAAAGCGGGCAACACGTTGTGAGATTAAGAAGTGATGGTTTTGTGCATGCATATGTGGCAGATAACGGCTCAACTCCTTCACTTGATGCTCTCACAAAGGCTGAACATTCCACCGTTCCCAGCAATTATTCGGATAAGATGGCATTTATTTCTAATCGCATAAGCCCTTTTGCAAATGATGACAAAGAATATGAAGTTGCAGGATTTAAGACTGGCAATTATTCAGATTCTAGTTATTCTTCGGCTTCTGACATAGATTATGGTGCATTAGACACATTGCCTTCTTCTAACTCTAACCAGGTGTTTACCATTAAGTTTAAAGAGAGTGCAAAAACAGGCAGCGTTACAGCATATAGTTATCGCCAAGTGCAAAACGCTGAAACGAAGGAATGGGTGTGGAGTTACAACTATAATTCTACAGAACACCCAAATTATGGTCAGTTTAATGTGGAATATGGCGCAGACCCCATGAGTGCTGCAAACGACACCGTAGACCCCAAATCTTTCGTGAGGGAAGTTGATGGCACTCGCTATGTTTATTCGTTCCAAGGCTGGTCAACGCGCAAAACTGACCAAGAGCCCATCTGGAAAAAAGATGAAAGCTTGCCTGTGATGGGCGCTTCTGGTGTTGGTTCCTCATCTTCTATGTGGGGTTCAAGTTATACGATTTATGCAATCTATTCTGTTGAGCCCTTAAGCGCAAAAGTCAACTTCAACGTAGATTTTGGCGATGGCGCGGGATATGTGCAATATGCAGCCACTCAAGATGCAGCTGGTGAGGCGTTGAGCATAGATGATGCGTTTAAACTTACGGGTGCAGATGCGCCTGAGCGCTACCTTTGCAACTTTGTTGGTTGGGCGCCTGAGTCTGGTTCCACAAGCACAGGCATGCTCACCGTGGGCAGCATGATTCAAAAGCTGGAAGACGCGGGTGCGATTGAAGATTATTCCAACATCACTGTGGATGTTTATGGCGTGTTTGAAGATAAATCTTTGCACACTGTAACTTTCTATAACGACCCAGACGATTCGACTTCCACATATAAGGTGCAAGTGGTCGATGGCCAAACTGTTTCAGATTCAAGTGATGAAGCTCCAAATAACCCATCACAGAAGGCTGGCGGGTCTTTCTTTACAGGTTGGGTCACGCGTGATAGCGCAAGCGATGCCGATAAAGGCACCGATGCCGACAAAGATTCGGGCGACGATAAAGGCAACACAGACACCGATGCCGACGCGAGCGACAAGACAGACAAGAGCGATGCCGATGCTGACACCAGCAAAGATGCCGATGCCGATAAAGGCACGGGCGGCACCGGCACAGATGCCGACAAAAGCACCGACACGCAAACAACATCAGATGCCACTGCCGCAGATGTTCCTTTCAGCATGAGCGACACTGTGATTACAAAGCCTACAAACGTATATGCAACATATAAAAAGATCGAGACAAACATAGATGCTTCGCTTAGCGGCACATCGGTCGATTTGAGTGGTGCATATTTATCATCTGATGAATATATCGATGCGAAAAGCGTGAGCGTAAAGATTAAGTCTTGCGGCTCAGACGATAAAAACCTATCAACCGCCGCAAAGACCACAGAGCGCACAAACATTCCTGTTAAAAGTTACAACATAGAAGTTGTGGCAACATATCCAGATGGCACAACGAAAACCGTAACAAGCGATTTCGGCGAGATAAAGGTGAGTGTGCCAGTGGATGCAAAATATGCGCAAAATTCGTTTACCGCATATAAATTGCTAGACGTGGCAGACGTTAAATATACCAAGGATTTGAAAGTAACAGATAACAAAGTTACATTCCCTATATCTTCATATGCATCCACAAACACTGTGAACAACATATCGCTTGCTGCTATTCGCACGGAAGCGCAACTGAAACTATATGATTACAAAACGGAAGCCACACAAAAGCTTGAGAGTGCGTTTAAAGAATATAGACCAGCCGATTACAACAAAGTTAACTATGAGCAACTAGAAGAATATTACTTTGACGGCTTAAACGATGTTTCAACTAGCGAAACCATTGAAGATGTGCAATCTGTTTATTCAGCAGCTCTTGCTTCTATGTCTAGTGTGTCAACACTAAACGATGAAAGCGGCATCACGGCTGCCAAAGCACAGTGCACAGAGGCTCTGGCCACATATCTGGCAAGCGTAGATAGCTCTGCATATTCACAAGATGCATGGGCACAAATTCAAGAGGCATATAGCCAGGCAAAGAGTGCTGTTGCAAGCGCAGAGAGTGCGAGTGCGGCACAAAGTGCATATGACAGTGGCTTGAACAGTTTGGATGCACTGGTCAGACAACTATATGGCACAGCAAACCTAGATGATTCGTCTGATGGCGGTGGTACTGAAACAATTAAATATGTCTATGTTCCAACAAACCAATCTGGAAATGCCAGCGGGCTTGCCGTAAATAGCGGTGGCAGCAGCACTCCTACACAGAAGGCAGCCAGCGGGCTTACTCCCGCCACAACTACAGGTGGTGGAAGTGCGGCAGGCACCACAGACACAGGCACCACTGCCACTGGTTCCAATTCAAACACTAGCGGTGAGCAAACTGGCTATTCATCAACGACAGGAAGCGATTATTCCTCAGACGATGCCGATGAGATAGACGTTCCAGAATGGCTAGGCTCCATTCCTTCTTGGATGGGCAGCAACTGGGTTGCATTCATCGTGTTGCCTATCGTTTTGGCGCTGGCTGTTGCAGGCTTGCTTACATATCTGATTGCAACCAGACGCAAAAGCTTGCCTGAATCAGACTTGGATGCTCCAGAGAAAGATTTAAGCTCAACGCCATCCGTCTCTATCTAGTTTCCATCCGAATTTCGCTGCGATTTAGAGATATTTAAAAAACGATTCACAGAATAAAAAACCGATTTATATATAAAAGAAGGTGAGAAGTGACGCTAAACCAGAAAAAAGGTCAAAGGGGTGCACAAACAGATGCTCAAAGCATTGCACAGAGAAGTGCACTTGAGCGCAACAAAAAGTTGCAAAGTGCAAAAAAAGATGGACCTGAATATTCTGGCGCCGCGTCACTTTTCGACCCTGCAATTCAGTTTATAGACTCGGGCACAGACAACGAATTTGCCCAAGATGTTTCTGTGCGCCACAAGCTAGACCCTCGCGCAAAAAAGATATTTGCCACAGGTGTGGCTTTGGTGGTTATATATTGCCTAACGCTGCTTTTGCCGCATGGCATGATTCCCCAGCAACTCTTTTACCACAACTATTCGCTTGCATCTTTTATCGATGATGTTTCATCAAACGTAAACGATTTAATTTTGGAACTCTCTGGAGTAGATGTGCCATGGGCAGATTTTTCCAGCGAGATGATTAAATATTTGATAATAGCAATATCTGGCGCTGGCCTGGCGCTTTGCGGTGCTGTATATCAAGGCGCATTCAGAAACGCTTTGGTTTCCCCCTCAACGCTGGGTGTGATGACTGGGGCTGGGTGTGGTCTTACCATATGGGTGGGCATCTTCCTCACCGAAAACGGCGATATAATCGTGCCTTTTGTGGAAAACCCAACGGGCGATTTGCCTAACCTTTGGTATACATATTCAAGCATTTTCTTTTCTTTTCTTGGGTGTTTTATTGTTGTTGGCAGTGTGCTTTTGATGATGAAGTTTGCTCGCGCCAAAGCTTCCTCTGCCATATTTTTAATCATCACAGGACAAATTGTTTCCAGTGTGTTTGGCGCAATATCTTCAGCAGTCAGCTATTACTTCATTGCAGACAGCCCATTTTCTGCCAAAGCTGAGTTTATGAAATATCTAATGACTGCCTCTTTTTGGAGAAGTTATTCGTGGGTTGACGTTGTAACTTTAGTGGTGCCCATCGTGGTGGTGTTTGCTGTTGTTATGCACTTGCGCCAGAAGATGATGGTCTTGGCGTTCGATGAAGCAGAGCGTCGCACGATGGGCGTGGATTCGCGTCGCACTCAGATAATAGTTGTGGGGCTTTGCACACTCTTAACCGCCATAATTGTGTCGTTTTGCGGTGTGGTGGGTTTCGTGGGCTTTTTGGTGCCACACTTGGCACGCAGGTTAGTGGGCCCTAACTTTCGCTATCTAATTCCAGCGGCAGCAGTTTTAGGAGCCACGTTTGTCTTGGGGTGCTATATGGTTTTGCTCACGTTGATGGGTCAAGATTATGCAGACATCGTGGGGCTGTTTATATCCATTGCTGGCGGTGTTGTGTTTTTGATAACTGCTCTTCGCGGGGGAGGTGTGAAAAATGGCAAGTTTAACTAGGATGGTGAGCAAAACAGTATCTTATGAAACGTCTTGCGCACACGTTTTAGAAGACAAACGCGCAATTCGTCGCAAAGTGATTTTGTGCGCCGTGTTAGGAGTGGTCATTTTCTTTTTCTCCCTTTGCTTTATGGGCGCTGCCGGCATGTATTACGCATATTCTGAATATGGAACTCGCATTCCTGCTCCCGCTAATTTTTCAGACTACTATTTTTTCACGCCCGTTCAGGTGGCAAACGTCTTGGCTGCTCACGCACACGATTTGGTGGCAAACATTACGCATCTATATCCTGCCTATGCGCAATCTTGGCTGGTGGAAAACATGCCTGGATATTACGCCATACCTCACAAAGCTGAAGTTTTAGGCATAACAATAATTTCTGCCATCTTGCTTTCCGTGTCTGGCATGCTCTATCAAAACGTGTTCAGAAACCCGATAGCAGGCCCTGGAATGTTGGGCGTGGGTTCGGGGGTGAGCATAGGTGTTGCCGTTTTGGTATATATATATGGCTCCGTGGCGCAAACAATGATAAAAGAGAGATATATAGTGTGCTATGCGGCGGGCGCGCTCATCTTGGTTTTAGTCATCTTGGCAGGCAAAAAACTGAGTGGAAAAGGCAAGCCCTATGACATTGTGACCATGATTTTGGTGGGCTCTATTCTCTCTCAGCTCTTGGGTGCCATTGTTACGTTTCTAACGCTGTTTTTGATGGACGAAGAGCGATATCTGGCTTTTTACAACATCTCTCAGATGTTAACGGTTGACACATCGCTTTTGTCTTGGATAGTGCTTGGCGTGGCAGCTATTGCTTCCATTGTGCCCGTTTATATCTTGCGCTTTAAGCTAAACGCGCTTGCCTTTCGCGAAGAAGACATTCGCATGTTTGGGCTAAATTCGCTGGCACTGCGGTCTGTCGCCCTCATATGTGGCGCAATAATGATTTTGGCGGCGCAGATTCACCTGGGTGCTGTGGGGCTTGTTTCATTGTGTGTGCCTTTTTTGGCTCGCAGTTGGTTTGGCTGTGAGTTTCGCAAGCAATTCATAGGAAACATTTGCATAGGCATAGTTTTGTTGTTGCTTTGCAGAACGCTTGTTGACGCCATTCCTTTTGTTGGAGGCGGGTTGCCCATAGGCTCTTTGGTGTCTGTAGTCATGTTGCCAGTGTTTATGATAGTCATGACGCGCAGCGTGAGAGCTTGGGAATAAGGCGTGCGTGGCGTGCGTGCGCTTGGCACCTTTGGTGGCGTGCAAGGGGCACGTTTGGTGGCGCACTTGTGGCGCAAATTTGAGATTAAAAGGAGAAAACTTGAAACTAGCTATTAGAGAAGCTGCGGTGGGTCACGATGGCAAAATCCCCATTCAGGCGCATATAAATATGAGCTTGGAATCGGGGCAGGTTTGCTGCATTTTGGGCCCCAATGGGTGTGGTAAAACCACGCTTGTTAAAACCATCATCGGGCTTTTGCCACTCATTTCAGGGCGCATAACTATAGATGGCGAAGATATCACAGGCTGGAACGCCAATCGCCTTTCCCACACAATTGCATACGTTTCGCAAAACCATGAACAACCCTTTCCTTTTCAGGTGAAAGACGTTGTGATGATGGGGCGCGTAAACAGAGAGGGGCGCGGATCTTCGCAGCCAAACCGCGAAGATTACAACGTGGTTGAAAACGCGATGATGGATATGGGCATATATCACTTGCGAGATGTGCCTTATTGCGATGTTTCAGGCGGCGAGTTGCAGATGGTTATGTTTGCGCGCGCTATAGCGCAAGAGCCGCAGATGCTCATCTTAGATGAGCCCACAAGTGCGCTTGACTATGGCAACGCCATTCGCGTGGTGGAAAAGGTGCGAGAGTTGGCGCGTGTGGGTTATGGCATCTTGATGGTCACACACAACCCAGACCATGCATTCATGATGGGCGCAAACGTGGCGCTTTTTACTCACAGAGACCCCATGAAATTTGGAAGCGCGTTTGAAATCATCACGCGTGAAAACATTCAGGCGGCATATGGCGTGAATGTGAAGCTGGTGGAATTTACACACGACAACCAACAGATCATGCGCACATGTGCACCAGAATTTGGCGGATTGTATGAACCAAAGTTAAGCGAAAACCGCGAAAGTGAAAAAGGCGAGGGCAAAGAGCGCGAGAGTGAAAAGAACGAAAACAGAGAGCGCAATGGCGAAAAGAGCGACGCACAAAAAACTCCAGATTCAGATAGTAAAAACAAAAGCGATTTCGACAAAGAAAAAGATAAAGAAGTAGTCATGGGCACTACTTGTAATAATGACTAACAAAAAACGAGTAACAACAAAACAGACTAGAAAGGCTAAATGATGATTACAGATGCTCAAGCAAAACAAGCAGAAGAAGTGCTTAAAAAAATTGTAAACAACGTGGAAACCGTTATCGTGGGCAAAACGCGCCCTGTGGAATTGGTGGTGTCAAGCCTTATTGCGGGCGGCCATGTGCTTTTGGAAGACATGCCTGGCACAGGAAAAACATCGCTTGTGAGTGCGTTGGCTAAATCTATCGATTGTTCGTTTAAGCGCATTCAGTTCACCCCAGACATCATGCCATCAGACGTTTCAGGGTTTTCCATCTTTAACCAAAAAACGCGCGACTTTGAATTCAGACCTGGTGGCGTTATGTCTAACTTGGTGTTGGCAGACGAAATCAACCGCGCTTCGGCAAAAACGCAGTCTGCGCTTCTGGAAGCCATGGAAGAGCGTCAAGTGACTGTGGATGGCGTTACTCATAGGCTAAAAGAGCCTTTCATGGTGCTGGCCACTCAAAACCCCATCGAGCAATATGGCACATATCCTTTGCCTGAAGCGCAGCTCGACCGCTTCTTAATCAAGCTTTCCATGGGATATCCT
>CAVEFW010000137.1:0-6581 GCA_963615035.1 Phocaeicola dorei | reverse complement strand
TTTTGAAGATTATGTAAAGCTAGGCGGAGAGCGCGGGTGTCGTGAGGCTGGCAGGCTTCGCCAAGAAGGAAAAGATTACGTGGTTCAAGATGGCGACGTGATGCACTTTAAGTTTAACGTTTAACTTGAAACTTAAAACTTTGAAGCGTCGCGCAAAATGGTTAACGCGGCAGGACGCAAAACAGCACATAAATGGCGCTCGCGGCAGATTTGGAACAACGCGCATAACAAGTAAAAACAAAGCAACAAAAAGGAAGACTCATGAAGATTATAAATAGAGACGGAACAGTCACAGATTGTCCTGAAAGCGATGAACTTGAAGTCATCAGACATAGTGCCGCTCACATCTTGGCACAGGCAGTAAAAAGACTATACCCTAAAGCGCGTTTTGGATATGGTCCTGCTACCGAGCGCGGTTTTCACTACGACATCGATTTTGGCGATGCTTCGATATCCGACGACGATTTGCCAATCATCGAAGCCGAGATGAAGAAAATCGTGAAAGAAAATTTGCCGCTTCGCCCTTTCATCATGCAGCGCGAAGAAGCAAAAGAATACATGAAAGAACGCGGTGAAACATATAAGGTTGAACACATAGATGACCTGCCAGAAGACGCAGACATCAGCTTCTTTTCTCAGGGTGAATTTGTGGATATGTGCACAGGCCCACACTTGCGTTATACCAAGGCGCTCAAGGCGTTCAAGCTCATGAGCATCTCTGGTGCCTATTGGAAAAACAACGCTGAAAATGTGATGCTCACGCGCATAAATGGCACTGCGTTTCACAATCAAACAGAGCTTCAAGAATATCTAACCATGCTAGAAGAAGCTGAAAAGCGCGACCACAGAAAAATTGGTCGCGAGATGAATATGTTTATGTTGCGCGATGAAGCACCAGGGTTTCCTTTCTTTTTGCCGCGTGGCATGGATGTATACAACACCTTGTTGGATTATTGGCACGAAATTCACAGAGATGCGGGGTATGTCGAAGTGAAAACGCCGCTAATCATGACGCGCGAGCTGTGGGAGACAAGCGGTCATTGGGATCACTATAAAAACAACATGTATTCAACGATGATAGACGAAGACCCTTATTGCATAAAGCCCATGAATTGCCCTGGTGGTGTGATGGTTTATGCCTCAAGCCCTCATTCATATCGCGAGTTGCCCATGCGCGTGGGGGAGCTGGGGCTAGTCCACAGACACGAAATGCGTGGTGCCTTGCATGGGCTTTTCCGCGTGCGTGCGTTCACACAAGACGACGCGCATATTTTCATGACGCCCGAGCAAATTCCAAGCGAGATTACAGGTGTTGTAAATTTGATAGACAAAGTTTACAAAAAGTTCGGGTTTGACTATTTCATTGAGCTTTCCACGCGCCCCGAAGATTCCATGGGAAGCGATGAAGATTGGGAAGTGGCAACAAGCGGTCTTAAAAAAGCGCTTGAAAACATGGGGCTAGACTATGTGATAAACGAAGGTGACGGGGCGTTCTATGGCCCGAAGATCGACTTTCACTTGCGTGATTGTTTGGGCAGAACTTGGCAATGCGGCACAATTCAACTTGATTTTCAGATGCCTCTAAACTTTGATCTGGGATACATCGATGCAGATGGCACGCGCAAACGCCCTGTGATGATTCATCGTGTGTGCTTCGGCTCTATCGAGCGTTTTATCGGCATTCTAACAGAGCACTTTGCTGGAAAGTTTCCCGCATGGCTAGCACCTGTGCAAGTAAAGGTTTTGCCAGTTTCTGAAAAAAGCGGCGAATATGCACGCAGCGTATACGAGCGCCTGTTCAAAGCGGGTGTGCGTGTGGAAATAGACGAACGCAGCGAGACTATCGGTTACAAAATTCGCGAGGCAAGGCAGATAGACCGTGTGCCTTTCATGCTCATCATCGGCGAAAAAGAGGCACAAAACAAGACAGTTTCTGTGCGCAATATCAAAACAGATGAAACGAACGCCATGGCATATGAGGTGTTTGAATCGGCATTATTAAACAAGATAAGCCAGCGAGCAGATTAATCTTCTTCGTCCCATTCGTCTTGGTCTCGCTTTTGTGCCGCCACATCGCTTAAACGCTCCACCTCTATAAACACTTGCGCAGCCTCTGGCCAGCGCGTCTTTATGCGCGTCTCTATCGTGTCTGTGATCATGTCGATAGCGCGTGCGTCAAGGTGTGCAAGCAGAGTTATGTCCATGTCGACCAACAGATAATGCGGCCCCATATATTGTGTAAGAATGCGCCCACATGCCAAAACGCGATCATCGCTCATCACGATCTCGCGCATTTCGTCAACTTCTTCTGAAGTGATGCCTTCGCCTACCAAAAGCCCCTTTGTTTCAGTTAGCAAGATGATGGCCACAAAACAGAGCAAAAGGCCTATCAAACAAGATGCCGCGCCATCATATATGGCGTTTTGCGTTGTCTGAGTCAGAATTGTGGCAACAAGCGCAATCAACAAGCCAGTTTCTGCGGCACTATCTTCCAACACCACGGTGTAAAGCGATGGGTCTTTTGCATAGCGAATAAACTCGATTGGGCGCATATTCATCTTGCGACGCTCGATGTTGAAGTTTTTCACAGCTATTGTTAAAGATGTGCCCTCGATTATCGCCGCAGCCACTAACACAACATAGTTAACTATCGGATCCCCTATTGTTGCCGTGCCTTCGATGGCAGCGCGTATTGCCGATATGCCATCATAGATTGCCACACCTCCGCCAAGCATAAATATAAGCAGTGCCACTATGAGCGTGTAAAAGTAAAGTTCTTTTCCAAATCCGAAGGGGTGAGTGAAGTCTGGCTCTTGTTTGGCTCGCTTCATTCCGACCAAAATCAAAAGCCCGTTTCCGCAATCTACAAGAGAATGTATTGCCTCAGAAAACATCGCAGACGACATAGAAACAGCGGAAGCGATGAACTTCACAATCGCTACGCCTAAGTTTCCAAGGATTGCCGCGACGACCGATATTTTGCTGCCTGAATGTTCACTTTCCTTTGCTAATTTTTCTGGCGATTTATTCATTTTGTCCTTACTCATTTCGTCTTTTAGGTGTTCGTTTTAAAAATAGATGTCTCGGTTTAGTATAATTGACTAATCAAGCGATGAAAGGATAACACATGACTAATTCTGCAACTAAAAACACCACTTTAGGTGAAATGACGCTGAACAAAAAGCCAAGTTTCAGCGAAAGGGCGCGCGCGTGTGCAAATGAAAAAAGTTTAAGCGAATATAAATCGCGCTTCATAGATTTCATGCTTGCATCAGATGTGCTCAAGTTTGGAAATTTCACGTTGAAAAGCGGGCGTAAAAGCCCTTTTTTCATGAATGCTGGCGCGTATGTTACAGGTGAGCAACTTGTGTTACTAGGTGAGTTCTATGCTCGCGCAATTCACGATAATTTTGGCGACGATTTCAACGTGGTGTTTGGGCCTGCATACAAAGGCATCCCGCTCAGCGTCATTTGCGCCATAGCCTATTTTAAGTTGTATGGGCGTGAAGTGAAGTATTGCTCAAATCGCAAGGAAGTAAAAGATCACGGCGAGGGTGGGTCATTGCTTGGATATGTGCCACAAGATGGCGACAAGGTTGTTATAGTGGAAGACGTCACCACCAGCGGCAAATCGATAGATGAAACTTACCCCATCATCTCTGGGGTGGCAAACATAGAGGTTGTGGGGCTCATGGTTTCACTCGATCGCATGGAAGTGGGGCCAGGGGGTGTAATGTGTGCCACTAAAGAGGTGTCCAGCAAGTATAACTTTCCTGTGGCGAGCATAGTGAATATGCAAGAGGTTGTGGGATATCTGTCTTCAGATAAAGTGTGTGGGAAAAATAATTTAGGTGACGATTTGATTAAACAGATAGATGAATACTACGAAAACTATGGCGTTGCCTTTTAGGCGTTGGGCATGCTGGAAGTGTTGGGCGCGCGGCTGTGTTAGCTGTGCTTGGCTGAGTTGAGTGCGTTTGGCGTGCCAGATGCACTGGCTGCGTGTTACGCGCTAGCCGCGCCAGATGTGCCTGCTTTGCGTGATGCGCTAGCCGCGCCAGCATCTTCAGGTAAAAGCGCGTTGTAGTTTCGTATAGCAACATCTGCTATTTTTGCGATTTCTTCTGTATCTTGACCCACATTGTTTTCATCCAACACGCCCACTGTAGTCATCCCAAGCTTTTTGGCACTTCTTATCCCTGGCGCAATATCTTCAAACACGATGCATTTTCTAGGGTCTGCCCCCAACTTTTTTGCACTCACGTCATAGATTAAAGGTTTGCTTTTGTCTGTTTTGTAATCGTCGCACAAACTTATAGTGTCAAAATATTTCGTGATGTTGTGGTGTTCAAAACAAGCCATCAAAAGTTTTTCATTAAGCGAAGACGCCAAGGCTATGGGCATCTTCATCTCAGATAGATATTCCAGATAGTCTGCAGCACCGCAAACAAGCTCCACGTCATTTGCATATTTATCATATGCCAGCCTGTTGAATTCGTCGCAACATTCCTCAACACTCATATCAAGCCCCATTTTGTCGCGAAAATAGCGAGCGGTGCCCTCAAACCCAAGACCGATTACAGACGCGTCATAGCCGCTTGGCAAAACTAGACCGTGCTCTTTGCAAAAATAGTAATCAATATGTTCCCACACCCACATCGAATTTGCCAACGTGCCGTCAAAATCGAAAATGCATGCTTCATAATCGCTTGACTTTGCACCAAGTTCGCTCAATTTGGGAAGTGACGTCATAATTTGTTGCTCCTAGATGTTTTGTTTCTAATTTGATTTTCAACTTTAACTTTTTACAGATTGCTTCATTTTTTCAGCGCGCTTGTTTCAATTTTTCCAGCCCGCTTCAAATTTTTTCAAACTACTTCAATTTTCTCGACCTGCATCAATTTTTTCGGCCTGCTTCTGGTTTTTTCAATCTGCTTCGTTTTTTTTGAAGTTAGCGTTTTTTCTTTTTTTCTAGAAATTATATTAACAGATAAAAAAAGCATATAATTGTGCGTTGCTTTATTTTGCTGAGTGAAGAAAAAATTAAAGCTTGTGTATGTGCGTTAAAGGAGTGCGTTTGGTGCAACAAATATTTAATAACTTGCTTTTGAATATGTCTTTTGTAGACGTGTTCAATGCATGTGTGTTTGCAATGTTTACAGTGTGTTATTTCTATCAGTTGGTCTATGTGGTCATCGTGCTGTTGAATAAAACGCCTAAATTCCCAGATGCTCCCAACCATAAATATGCTGTGCTAATAAGCGCACGTAACGAAAGTGCTGTGATAGCAGATTTAATCGCAAGCATAAGATCGCAAAATTATCCAAGTGAACTCATAGATATTTTTCTTTGCGCCGATAATTGCACCGATGACACCGCACAGGTGGCTCGCAGATCTGGAGCTTTTGTATACGAGCGACACAACCCAGATAAAATAGGGAAGGGCTATGCGCTTGATTTTTTGCTAAAAAACATATGGCGCGACCATCCTGATGCTGGTCACGAGGCATATTTCGTCTTCGACGCAGACAACGTGTTAGACGAACACTATTTTTATGAGATGAACAAAGCGTTTCACTCTGGTGCGCCTGCTTGCACAAGCTATAGGAACTCAAAAAACTACGACTCTAATTGGATAAGCGCTGGATATTCTGTCTGGTTTATGCGAGAAGCAAAATTTCTCTCTCAAGCGCGTCTTTTGTGTAAAACTGGGTGCGCCATTTCTGGCACAGGGTTTTTTATCCGCGCAGACATAATCAAAGAGGCAGGTGGCTGGGTGTGGCATCTTCTAACAGAAGACATCGAGTTTTCTGCATTCTGCGCTTCAAGTGGAAAGCGCATTGCTTATTGCCCGCAAGCTGTGCTCTATGACGAACAGCCCGTCACATTTCGCGATGCGTGGAATCAGCGTTTCAGGTGGGCAAAGGGCTTCTATCAGGTGTTTTGGCACTACGGTGCAAAACTTTTCACTGGCATATTCACTCAAAAACACGGTCACAAATTTGCCTGCTACGATATGCTCATGACAGTGTCCCCTGCCATGTTGCTCACCATCATCACCATTGCCTTCAACGCCATAATTGTTGTGTTGGGGCTTATGGGTGCCATATCTCTGGGCACTGCCGTATCAGGGTCTCTTAGCACTATATTCTTTTGTTTGTTTATGTATATGCTCTTCATGTTTGTGTTTGGCGTCATCACCACCTTTGTCGAATGGGACTCCATGCACGCATCTGGCAAAAAGAAAATCTTCTATATGTTCACTTTTCCTTGCTTCATGATCACCTATATCCCCATAGCACTCTGGGCGCTTGTTCGACCTGCCACATGGACGCCCATCAAGCACACGATATCTGTTGACACTGAAAAATTCGCAAAGCTCGAAGGTAAAAAAGGTCTTAACGCGAAAAAGGGAACGGGGGCAAAAGTTAGTGTCGCAAACGCAGATACGCAAAACGACTAACTGCAGCTCAAAGCAATAATTACTCTAAGTTTAAACTTTGCACAACACCTATTTATGTGTGTTTTACGAGTGCTTTTTTTAGTTGTGTCTGCGGTGCGTGCAATCATCTATATATGGT
>CAVEFW010000136.1:0-8711 GCA_963615035.1 Phocaeicola dorei | reverse complement strand
TCTGTGCACCATCGCTTAAAAGTTTGTGTGCGTGTTGCACCGCACTCTCGAATGTGTCATGCTGCCCGCCGTCAGAAAAAGAATCGGGCGTCACATTCAATATGCCCATAACCACGGGCATAGAAGTGTCGAACTCAAAATCTGCGCATTTCCATATCATGAAAGAGCACCTGTGCGATTACTTGTTTTGAGAACTGTCAGGCGAATTATTCGGTTGTGCACTTGGAGTGCCGTTTGAACGCGTGTCAGTTGCGTCTTGTGCAGACTGTTGTTTTGCGTCAGTTGCTTCTTGTGCAGACTGTTCGCGCGCGCCATCTGATACGCCATCTGGTGCGTTGTGCGGTGCGTCATCTGTCGCGCCTTTTGCTTGCACGCTCTGATTTGGCTGATTGCCCGTGCCCTGCGACGTTTCATCTGATGCATCCTGCGACGTGTTTTCTGTCGCGCCCTTTTCTTGCGCATTCTGATCTGGCTGTTCTTTGGGAGCGACCGCATAGGGATTAGTAGGCACGTGTCTTTGCGCATGTGTATTGCCTAAGCCAGCATTTTCGCCAGTCGCACCAGCACCGCTCGCGCCCGCAGCTCCTGCTCCTGAAACTCCAGCACCCACCGCCGCGCTGCCACTCACAGCATCGCCCACCGCAGCGCTACCACTCACAACATCACCGCCCACATTCGCGTCATATTCTGCAGGGTGCAACTCGCCAGACGCAATGAGCTGTTCGTCTTTCGCACGTGCAGCCGCCTCTTCCGCCTCGCGTGCTGCCTTGATGTCGTCTTCGCGCTCAAGATATTCGTCCCACTTATTATCGAGCAGTGCCGTGCATTCTTCGCCATCCACCGTTTCGCGCTCCATAAGCACGCGTGCCATCAAATCCATCTGATCTTTGCGACTACTCAAAATTTCATATGCCGTATCGTGCGCTTCTTTCATGATGCGAGCGATTTCATCGTCGATGCGTTTCGCTGTTTCATCGGAATAATTTTGACTCGTGCCATAGTCGCGCCCAAGGAACACTTCGTGGTTTGCCTCGCCAAACACTTGCTGACCCAAATCGGAGCTCATGCCATATTGCATAACCATGCTGCGTGCCATCTTTGTGGCGCGCTCCAAATCGTTGCTCGCACCCGTAGTCACATCGCCGCAGAATATCTCTTCTGCCACGCGACCGCCCATAAACACCGCAAGCTCAGCCTGCATCTCGCCCACCGAATTTAACACCTTATCATCATCGGGCACAGAGAGCGTATAACCAAGCGCACGACCGCGGCTGATGATAGAGATCTTATGCACAGGGTCTGCCTTAGGCAATGTGTGACCCACCAGCGCGTGACCGCTTTCATGATAGGCAATTATGCGTTTGGTGTCTTCGTTCATCACTTTGCTCTTGCGCTCAGGCCCCGCAATCACGCGCTCAAAAGCAGCGGTTACCTCTGCCATCGTGATAACTTTCTTGTTTTTGCGCGCGGTGAGAAGCGCACTTTCGTTCATCAAATTCATCAAATCGGCACCAGTGAAGCCAGACGTAAGCCCCGCCACGCGATCGATATCCACATCGCTGCCGATTGGTTTGTCTTTCGCATGCACCTCCAAAATTTTCTTGCGTCCCTCAACCGTGGGGCGATCTACCACTATTTGCCTGTCGAACCTGCCTGGGCGCAAAAGTGCGGGGTCTAAGATATCTGCACGGTTCGTGGCGGCGATAAGCACCACGCTTTCAGTCTTGTCGAAACCGTCCATTTCAACGAGCAACTGATTAAGCGTCTGTTCGCGCTCGTCGTGACCGCCGCCCACGCCCGCGCCACGCTGTCTGCCTACCGCATCTATCTCGTCTATAAAGATGATGGAAGGTGCTGCATCTTTTGCCTGCTGAAACAAATCGCGCACACGGCTGGCACCCACGCCCACAAACATCTCAACAAAATCTGAGCCTGAAATGCTGAAAAATGGCACGCCTGCCTCGCCCGCCACGGCACGCGCGAGCAGAGTTTTACCAGTGCCCGGAGGCCCCACCAACAAACAACCTCGCGGAATTTTCGCTCCCATTGCTTGATACTTCGCAGGGTTCGACAAAAAGTCTTTAATCTCTGCCATTTCCTCAACTGCTTCATCCACGCCCGCCACATCGCTAAACTTCACCTCAGGGCGCTCTTCTGCCGCCTTCTTTGCCTTCGTTTTACCGAAACCCATCTGAGAATTGGTGGCTTTTTGCATCTGCGTTAAGAAAAAGATAAATATGACTGCAATAAAGATGAGGGGCAACCAAGTGGAAATCAAATTGCTGATGCCTGAAGGCAGCGAAACGGTATATTTAACCTCGGGGTGAGCCGCCATAAGCTCACCGATGGAATCTGCACCCACATAGGTGGCACTATATTTTCGCTCCTCGCCCACCTTCGCAGAACTTAACTCTTGTGTGTTCAAATTGCTCGACAAGCCTTTTGAATGCAAGCCCGCGTTCAAAGCCTCAAAAGCCCTATTGAAACTTTTCAGCCCGTCTGCACCAGCAGTGATGGCAGGATAATATGTGCCTGTCACCTTATATTCACCTGACGCATAGGTGCACGTGCTCACTCTGCCGCTTTCAACCGCCTGTGTAAATTCTGAAGTTGTAAGCGCATCGACATCTTGGGTGGTGCTTGTAGTTGTGCTCAAAATTTGCGAGCCAACAAATGCGGCAACAATCACAGCCAGCACCACCCACACAATGGTGGTTGTGCGATTGTTGGCTGGATTAGGTTTTTTGCCCCCGCCCGATTTACCTGAACCGCCCGACGATGCTCCCCCCTCACCATCGGACTTCATTTTGTCATTTAACTTGTTGCTCAGCTCATCAATTTTATCGTCAAGCTTATTTTTCTTATTGTTGTTTTTATTGTCGTGGTTTCCCATGGCTTCCTTTGCGTTATCGATCTGAATCTTTAAACATAAATGGGTTATTATATTGAGTTATCTCAAATATTTTCGCTTGAAAAAAATATTCATTATATTTACTTGATTTTAATTGTCTATGACTCAAAAATGCGCAGGCATACTCGCAGGCATACTTAAACAATGCGCCTTTACGAATAAACTTCGGGCTTCAGCACGCCCACGTAAGGCAAATTGCGATAACGCTCCGCATAATCAAGCCCATAGCCAACCAAAAACTCATCTGGGCACTCAAATCCTATGTGCCTACATTCAATCGGAATTTGACCTGCCACATCTTTGCGAAAACATGCAACCACGTCTATCGACGCAGGATTTCGAGCTTCCAAAATTGGCAACAATTTGCTCAACGTAAGCCCCGTATCCAACACATCTTCGGCAATAATCACATGCTTGCCCTGAATGTCTGCAGATAAATCTTTCACTATTTTTACGTCCCCAGAACTTTTCGCTGCGCTTCCATAAGATGAAACCACCATGAAATCAAGCTCGAGCGGGATGTTCATCGCACGCACCAAATCGCATGCAAATATGGCACTGCCGCGCAAGATGGACACCACCAACACATCGTCTTTATGCGCAAGATTATGCGCAAAATCGCGCGAGAGAGCCTCACCTATCTGTGAGACCCTTTGCGCGATTTTTTCCTTGCTAAACAAAACTTCCTTGACGTCGGGGTGCATATTCGCTTCTGGCTGCGGCGCTCTCACGCCGCGCTCCACTTCCTCGCCACTTTCACTCCCGCGAAAATGCATGCTTGATCTTTTATCCATCAACCAAACTCCACTAACTCAAATCCGACGCATTCAAATCCATGGGCGGCTCCACCTTGCACGTGTAATTATCTTCAGCATCAATATCGATAAACACATGACTTCTATCCATGAGCTCACCTGTCACCGCGGCATTCGCAATTCTATCAACCACCTCGCGTTGCACAAGTCGCTTCAGGGGGCGTGCACCATAAATGGGGTCAAAGCCGTCTATCGCCAAGTGCTCGCGCGCGGCACTGGACACATCCAGCGTAACTTTGCGATCTTCAAGGCGTGTGCGCACCTCTTTTAGTTGCAAATCCACAATTGGCTCCATGGCACTAATGCTCAAGCCGTTAAAGGTGATCACATCGTCTATGCGATTCAAAAATTCAGGACGAAATGTTCCGCGCAATTCATTTTCCACCTTTTGGCTCAACTCTGCCATATGCTTTGCAAGCGTTGACATGTCTGCATTCGCCATATCTGCCAGCGTCTCGTTTTTCTTCTGCGTCATCGTGCTTATCGCATCACTTGCAACGTTGCTCGTCATGATGATAATAGCGTTCTTGAAATTCACGACGCGACCTTGCGAATCTGTAAGGCGACCATCATCTAGCACTTGCAACAACACATTGAACACATCGGGGTGCGCCTTTTCCATCTCGTCGAGCAACACCACGCAATAAGGCTTTCTGCGCACCGCTTCGGTGAGTTGTCCGCCCTCGTCATAGCCCACATATCCAGGAGGCGCACCAATCAAGCGTTGCACGCTGAACTTTTCCATATACTCGCTCATATCTATGCGCACCATGTTGCGCTCATCGTCGAAAAGATATTCTGCCAGCGCTTTTGCAAGTTCTGTTTTGCCCACGCCTGTGGGGCCTAAGAACAGAAACGAACCGATAGGTCTATTCGGGTCAGACAGCCCTGCGCGATTTCTGCGAATGGCACCTGCCACCGCGCTCACTGCCTCGTCTTGGCCTACCACGCGCTTTTTCAACTGCTCTTCCAGGTCTGCCAATTTCGCCATCTCACCTTGCATCATCTTGCTCACAGGAATGCCTGTCCAAGCGGAAACTACCTCTGCAATTTCTTCAGATGTCACTTCCTCTTTTAAGATGGCACCCGATTCTTGTTTCGCATTCAACTCCGCCTCTGCCTGCGCCAACTCGCGCTCGAGCGTCGGGATGCGCGAATATTGAATTTCACTTGCAAGCCCCAGATTGCCCTCGCGCGTCGCACGCTCATATTCGGTGTGTGCGTTTCCTAAATCGGTCTTTAGCGCGCGCACGTTATCGATGGCATCTTTTTCGTTGTGCCACTCTGCCTTTTGCGCATCTAGTTTTGATTGCACATCGGCAATTTCTTTCACCAAGTTATCGAGGCGTTCTTTCGATGCCGCATCTTCTTCTTTCTTGAGCGCCTCTTGTTCAATTTGCAACTGAATTAACTTGCGCTCTGTTTGGTCTATTTCTTCAGGCATGCTATCTATCTCTATACGCAAACGACTTGCCGCTTCATCCACCAAGTCAATTGCCTTGTCTGGCAAAAAGCGATCGCTTATATATCTGTTAGAAAGTTCAGCTGCCGCCACAAGCGCACCATCTGTGATGCGCACGCCATGATGAGTGTCATACTTTTCTTTTATGCCACGCAAAATGGCGATGGTGTCTTCCACGCTTGGCTCATCCACCATCACTTGCTGAAAACGACGCTCGAGTGCCTTGTCTTTCTCGATAAACTTGCGATATTCATCTAGGGTTGTGGCACCAATGGCATGCAACTCACCACGCGCAAGCGCTGGCTTTAACATGTTGCCTGCATCCATGGAACTCTCGCCCGTGGAACCTGCTCCCACAATTGTGTGCAACTCGTCGATGAAAAGTATTATCTGACCTTCGCTTTCTTTCACTTCGCGAAGCACTGCTTTTAGGCGATCTTCAAATTCACCGCGATATTTTGCTCCCGCCAACATGGCAGACAAATCAAGCGATATCAAATCGCGCCCTTTCAAGCTATTCGGCACATCTTCGTTCACGATGCGCTGCGCCAAGCCCTCAACAATCGCGGTTTTGCCTGTGCCAGGCTCGCCTATAAGCACAGGATTATTTTTAGTGCGCCTGCTGAGCACCTGCATGGTGCGGCGAATTTCATCGTCTCGGCCGATAACAGGGTCTAGCTTCCCCTCACGCGCTTGTTGTGTGAGGTTGACACCATATTGCTCGAGCGATTCAAACTGCGCTTTTTCTTGCGCGCTCGTCACGCGCGTGTCTCCGCGCAAAGCGTCATATGCCGACTCGATATTTTTTTGCGACACACCCGCCGCACTCAATATCCTGCCACACGCGCCTTTATCCTTTGAGAGCGCTATAAGCAAATGCTCGCTTGTCGCATAGCTATCTCCCAGTTTTTCTGCCGCTTTTACAGCCTCGTCTATCACGCCTAAAAGTTCGGTGCTAGGTGCGCCCATAATGCCCATCATGCCACCGCCCGATTGCTTCGGCATCTTTTCTATCTCGTCGTTCACACTCGCCAAAATTGCTGCGGGCTCAGCACCTATGCGCTTAATAATTGCCGATAAGTTGTTTTCTTCGCGCGTAAGCAGGGCTTTTAACATATGTATAGGCATAGCGGTGGCACTTTGCGCCTCTGCCGCTATGCTCATCGTTTCTTGCAGCGCTTCTTGCGCTGTCAAAGCCAATTTATTCATATTTGCCATATTCATTTTGTCTCTCCTTTATTGTTGTTGAAGTGCACGAGAAGCTCGGTGCACGAAAAGTTCTGTGAGCGAAACACTTTGTGGGCAAAACATTCTGCGCACGAAGCGTTCGCACACACGGCTCGGGGTGTGTGAGCATCAATCTCAAGAGATGAAAGCATTTGAATGCAAGCATCCACACTTCTTAAGAAAACACCTCAAGCGCCCACTTTTTCGCTTCTCGCTTGTCTGTTTTCCTAATATCTCCTGACGATCGATGTAGGCCCCACGTTCATTATGTCAGTTGTGCCCCCCACCAAATTATTCACGCTCTCTCGTGTTTCCAACTCGTGCACCCTGTCTGCCAACTTGCGCACGCGTCTGTGTAAATCGTCAATTTCTGCGTCGCGCTCATCAAGTCTGCCTTGCAAATCTAGAATGCGCGTAACCCCCGCAAGATTGATGCCTTCGCTGGTAAGTTCATTCACAAAAGCCAAACGCTCTATGTCTGCCTCAGAATACATGCGCGTGTTTCCGCTTGTGCGCTGAGGGGTCACCAAGCCTTTTTGCTCATAGGTGCGCAAAGTTTGCGGGTGCACTCCTGCCAAGTCTGCCGCCACGCTAATCATATAGAGCGGACGATTTCTATCATTTAATCCCATTTTCTTACTTCCTTTTCACTGTCACCACTTGCTGCCCTGAATTGCTCCAACGCTTTCTTTTGACCTTCGTTCAACGTTTTTGGAACTACCAGTTTAAGTTTTATCTTCAAATCGCCACACTCTTTTTTACTGCGAGCCTTTTGAGTGTTGCTGTTCGATTTCTCATTTTCTTTTTTAGTGCTAGCGTAATTAGACGCGGTCTTTGAAGATGTGGTCGTTTTCTTTGATTTCGACTTTGCCAACGGCGCACCCAAACCAGGCACACTCAACATAGCACCTGGGCGTGTGCCCGCGGGAACGCGAACACACACGCGTGTGTTGTTGGGAGCTGGAACAACTATCTTTGCGCCCAGCGCCAATTCATCATATGTAACAGGCGTTTCAACCACAACATTTGCGCCATCGCGCGAAAACCATTTGTGTGGCTTTATATGAAGCGTTACCGTTAAATCTCCCGCCATCTTTTTCGTGTTGCCCTGACCACTCACGCCTCGTCCACGATATCTCAACTTAGAGCCATCTGTCGCACCTGCAGGAATTTTAACTTTAACTGTCTCTGTTTTTTTTGTGTCTGGTCTGCGAATTTTTACGCGTTTTTCTGCGCCACTAAACGCCTCTTCAAAAGTAATATCCAAATTTACGTTGATGTTTTTATTTTTTTCCTTAGACCTGTTTTCACCTTGTGCGTCTGACGCGCTAAAACCAAAATCGCTGAAACTCCAATTTGTGCCAAATGCTCCTTCTCCGTTGCGCAAACTTTCCAATATTTCTTGCCAACTGCCAAACCCGCTGAAAAAATCAGACGCGTTCACGGTGGAGCCTGCAGACCCCGCACCTGTGCTCCACGTGCCACCACGCGGAATTTTGCTTGCTTGTACGGTGCCATATTGATCGTATAGTTTGCGTTTTTTGCTATCGCTTAGCACCTCATATGCTTCATTGATTTCTTTAAACTTTTCCTCGTCGCCTCCCGCATCTGGGTGATGCTTTCTGGCCAACTTGCGAAATGCTTTCTTTATTTCATCGGGCGTCGCATTGCGTGCAACCCCGAGCGTTTTGTAATAATCTGGCGTTGCTGCCACGCGAACCACCTCCCTTATTTGTAAACTTACAACAAGAGCGGGTGTTGCCCGCTCTTGCTCACTATAAATTTCACTTGCTTGCTTTTGCTTGCCTTTACTTGCTTTTACTCACTTTTCTTACGCGCATCATTCTTCTTCTGAGTCGTCATCTGAAGCTGGACGCGCGGGGCCTCCAGTTGTCACAACCACCATGGCAGGTCTTAAAACTTTTGAGCCCATCTTGTATCCCTTTTGATACACTTCATGCACCGTTTCATCGAAAGCATCTGCATCTTCGATGGTCGCTACCGCTTGGTGTTGCAAGGCATCAAATGGCTCTCCAACTGGGTCAAGTTGCACAAGCCCACTTTTTTCCAACACGCCATGCAACTTTGTCTGAACAGCATGCACGCCATCTAGCAAACCCTTCTCGCCGTTCTCTGTGGCATAATTTATCGTTCGCTCAAAATCATCTAGAACAGGCAAAATCTCGTTAACCAATTTTTCAGTTGCCAGAGCCTTTTCATTTGCGCGTTGCTCGTTTGTGCGCCTTCTATATGTATCCCACTCAGCGTGTAAGCGAAGATATTTATCTTTCCATTC
>CAVEFW010000135.1:0-7451 GCA_963615035.1 Phocaeicola dorei | reverse complement strand
CCCGAAACGTCGCGGAGAAACACTCACACAACTTGAGTTCATTCAACTTTCAGGCATATTTAATCAACTGTTTTGAGGTTTATGCACCCAAAACACACGAAAAACGCCTAATAATGTGCTAACATTTGCACTTGTTTAATATTCAACTAGCGAAAGGGTTCAAATATGTCAGGTCATTCAAAGTGGGCTACCACCAAGCATAAAAAAGCCGCTGCAGACTCAAAGAGGTCTGCTCTGTTCAGCAAATTGGCACGTCAGATAACTGTTGCAGCAAAAACTGGTGGCGACCCCAACCCTGAAAACAACGCATCTCTTGCGGCAGCCGTAGACCGCGCCAAAGCCCAGAGCATGCCTAAAGATAAAATCCAAAACGCCATCGACAAAGCGTTCGGCTCTGGCAAAGACGCCAATTCTTACGAAGAAGTTGTCTATGAAGGATATGGCCCTTGCGGCGTGGCAGTTTATTGTGATGTTTTAACCGACAATCGCAATCGCGCGGCGGCAGACGTTCGCTCTTGTTTCACCCACGCTGGCGGAAACTTGGGCACAAGCGGCTCTGTGGCGTTTCAGTTTGAGCGCATGGGCGCCATCGTGGTGGAAAAAGTCATCGAAGGCGAAGGCAAAAAAGACCCTGACCGCGAAAACTTAGTTGACGAAGAAGCAGCAGAAATGGCGGCACTAGAAAGCGGTGCAAACGATTATGAAGACGCGGGCGATGAATGGATAATCAAAACAGCACCGGGCGATCTTATGGCTGTGAAAACCGCGCTGATAGACCAAGGCATCGAAGTGAAAGGCGCTGAATTAACCATGGAACCCACCACTCCACAGCCTGTGAGCGTGGAAGAGGCTAAAAAAGTTATGCGTTTGGTAGACAAACTCGAAGAGTTAGACGACGTTCAAAACGTATATCACACGATGGATTTGACCGATGAAATCTTAGAGGCACTGGAAGATTAAAGTTTGATTGACATTAAAGGAGCTTTAATGGAAAACCTTTTTAACTACGATTCCGTTACTGAATTTTCAAATAAACCAATTAGTCGAAAAACCATGAAAGCCATCATGAAAGACGTGATGAGCGCTCCTTCAGCAGGCAATCAACGCCCTTGGGAATTTTATATAGTAACCGACGCAGACACAAAGGCAAAGCTTTCCAACTGCACGCGCGTGGCAGACCCCGCAAAAAATGCCGCTGTGGTGGTGGTGTGTTGCTATCAAAAGCGCACGAAACACCCAGCTTACACATTGCAAGACATGGCGGCGTGTTGCCAAAACATGGCGCTTTCTGCGGCGTCGCTTGGCGTTGGCGCATATTGGGTGGGCGTGGCTCCAAAAGAGGCACGCATGAGCCAAGTGAGCAACGCGCTCACACTGCCCAGACACCTGCTGCCTTTCTCTATTATGTGTCTGGGTTATCCAGCAAGCGGAGAAATTCCTACGAAGTCTAAATGTTATGAGCCCGACAAATTGCACTTCACCACAAATCCAGACGATTATTTCAACTAGAAATCTAAGCAACATCTAATTTAGATTGACGAAACCAAAGAAAACAGAGCGCAGGGTTTTAGGAATAGACCCAGGGTTTGCGCATACTGGTTGGGGCGTTGTGCAACAGTCGGGTAACGCGCTTTCTTGCGTGGCTTATGGCTGCATAAAAACCAACACCAAAGAACCCACAGAGAAGCGTTTGGCAAAAATCCACGAACAGATATTCGCAGTGGTGCAACGATATGCCCCTGTGTGTTGCGGCATAGAAACGGTTTGGTTTGGGCAAAACATCACGGCTGCGTTTGACACGGGTCAGGCAAGAGGGGCGGCACTGGTGGCGTGTGCGCAACTAAACGTGAGCGTGCGGCAATTTTCGCCCAAACAGATAAAGATGGCGGTTGTGGGCACGGGGGGCGCAGACAAGCAACAAGTGCAATATATGGTGAAACATTTGCTTTCGCTGGAAAAAACCCCAAAGCCAGACCATGCCGCAGATGCTTTGGCGGCTGCCATCTGTTACACCACCCACACAAACGTGCTTCGAACCCCCAAAACCCTAAAAATCTGTGAGACAAATTAGGAGCACGTTATGATTTCTTTTATACGCGGAAAACTGGTAGGCAAATCTGCGTCTGTGGCGTTTGTGGATGTGGGCGGCGTTGGGTTCGGTGTGAATATGTCGCAAATTGCGCTTTCAAACTTGCCAGAGGCAGGCAAGGAAGTTTTCCTGCAAACATATTTCCATGTGAGAGAAGACTCCATGCAACTTTTTGGGTTCTTATCCGCCGAGGAAAAACAGCTATTCACAGAATTGATAGGCGTTTCAGGTGTGGGGCCAAAGGTGGCGCTTGCTGCTCTTTCCTTCTTTGAGCCTAGCACTTTGGCGGCAGCCATAGTGAGCGAAAATATAAAGGAAGTGTCTAAAATCCCAGGAGTCGGGAAAAAGATGGCTTCCAGGATTGTCTTGGAGTTAAAAGGCAGCCTTGAAGCGCAAGGATATGGGCTGGGGGCTAATGGCGCGAGCAGCGACACAGGTGTTGTCGGCACTGGAGCCAGCAACGAAAGCGCACACGGCATAACAGGCACAAACACAAACACCAACAACAAACAACCCCCAGCAATTAACGCCACAAAAGATGCATTGCTGGGGATGGGTTTCACACAACAAGAAATCGAACTTGCGCTAAACGGAGCAAACGCTAAAGCAACCGAGGCAGAACTTTTGCAATACGCCCTCAAACGCCTCGGGTCGGCGTAATTTACGCTGCTGTGCTGTTTGCAACGCCCACATGGTCATCCATCCATGTGTCTGTTTTCTCGGATGTCGTGATTTCCAGCTCATGTTGGCCACTCGCAAGCGTGTCTGCTGTGGTTGGTTGCAGGGTGAGTGTGCCATTTGCACTGCTGCCCATGCTCACGTCTTCCGACCACGTATCGTTTGATTTCATGGAGCCATCCAGTGCAGCACTGCCATAGATATATCTCCATGTGCCGTTGTTGGTCTTCAGTTTAACCTCATATGGCACACCGCTTCTCACCAACACGCCCTTTGTAGCACTGGCATTTGCCGTGTTTTTGCCCACTTTGATTGCTTGCCTATAGATTTCGCCATTCGTTGTGTCTTTCAACTCCACTACAAACCAAGTTTCATCATAGATAGACCCTGTGCTTGGCAAAATGGTGGTCAAATCGAGCCATTCCTCAGATGACCAAATCACATTAGCATCTTTTCCATAGGTGCCTGTAAGTTTGGTATTTTTATCGTTTTTAAGCTTACTCAAATTTCCAGCGTTCGTGCTATTTTGGGCGTTGGTTGTTGTGCCTTTTGCAGCATCGGAATATGTCTTTGCAAAAGCATCGCCTGCGTTATAGCTATTGATTGAATATACGCCCACTTTAGCATCGCTTCCAAGACCAACTGAGTCAACCTTAATTTGTGAAGCGGCATTATTGTTAGCCATCTCGCCTAAGTTTCTTTGAACACTTGAGTTATATTTGTTGTCATAAATCGTTGGGCTTCCGCTAAGCGTCACAGTCGCAGTTGCTGCACTTGCCTGAACTGCACAATTAGTATCCGCAGAAACTGTGTTTCCAGTAATGCTTCCGCCTGAAATTGTAATTGGTTGACTGTAATAAATAGCACTTCCGCCACCTGTAGTTGCACTATTATTTGAAAGCGTTCCAGCACTCATGCTAAACGTGCCATTTGCAACATAAACTGCTCCACCGTTATTTGTTGCAGTGTTGTTGTTGATATCTGGAGTAGTTGTTTTATTGTCAGAGTCCTTGCCAGATTGAATTGTTGTTGGACCCCATGATCCAATGCCACCGCCTGCATTGCTTGCAACGTTATAAGAAATGGTGCCACCGTAAATGTTGATGTTGCCACCAAGGTATGAACAAACCCCAGCACCGCAATCTGCGGTTGTGTTGGCCATATCTTTGCCGCCAATGGTGCCGCCATACATGTTAAACGTCCCATCTGTGCCAACGTAAACGCCACCACCGCTCCACTTAGCGTAAGATTTAGTAATTGAGCCTGCGCGCATGTTAAATGTGCCATTTGTTGTAACGTGCACGCCGCCACCGTTTTTGGTTGTTGAGTTGCCCTCGGTAATTGTGCTTGTGTCCGCCGTCATTTCAACTGTGCCTGAGGTGAAAATTGCACCACCTTGCATTGTTGTCGTAAATTTCTGAATCGTTGCATTGTCTGCAATTGTAAGCGTTGAGCCACTATCAACATTAAATGCGCCACCAGCTGTTGTGCCCACTTTGCTTTGTCCGTCCAATGTTATGTTTTTGAGCGTCACAGCACTCGAGTTGGTGAGGGCAAAAAGTGAATTATCGCCTGCAAAATTTCTCTTGACCGTAGCAGGAGTGTTTGTGTCGCGATAAGGATAAGCATCAATATCACAACCGCTCTTTTTTGACGTTGTGGCAGTCGTAAAGGTAATAGGTTTCGTGCTTCCCACATTCACCGCAACTGAACTTGGCACTTCATAGCCATCCACAATCATTTCTAGCGGGAAGGTTGCACCAAAGTCGGTGTCGGTCGAAGCATAAGGAATAGTTGAAGCTTCCAAACCATTGATGTATGTAATAGCTTCAGAAATTGAATTAAACGGAGTTGTTACAACTTTTGTTGCCGTTCCAACAACCTCTTTGTTTGTGACCTTACAAACTGGATTGCCCCAGACAAGGGCGTTGCCAGAAGATGCAGGCATGCCAGTTAATGTGCTGTCGCGATCGTTTTTGAACAATTTGTAGTATTGAGCATATGATGTTGCTTTTGCTAATGCGTCGGCAGTGTGACCAAACTGATCCCCAGCATTGTAATTGGTCTGGTCATAAACCCCAATGTTGGCCTTCTCGCCCAAGCCTGCCGTGCCAACTTCAATGGTTGAGCCGCCAGTTCTCTCATAGACATTCTTCGCAGTGTTTGCATCGGTGCCGTCTCCACCCTTGGTGTTGCCCGTCACGCTAACGTTGCCAGTGAATACAAACTTGCTCGTTGAGCCAAGCGCAGCAACAGCACCTGAATCCACTCCGCTAACGCCAGAGGTCTTGTTACCTGTAATAGAAAGAACATCGTTTCCAGAAGTTGGACCAACAAATGTGATAGTTGCTAGGTTTGAACCTATCGCGCCACCCTGAGGTGCTGTATTACCACTAAATGTTACAGTTCCATTGATTGTATGAGCGGCATTTTTATCAATAAAAAGTGCTCCTCCAAAAGCTGCTGCAGTGTTATTTGTCAATGAAGCTCCAGTGTTAATTGTCACGGTGCCACCTGCAGAATAGACTCCACCACCATTTGCTCCCGTGCAGCCAGTAATTAAAGAGCCGCTGTCCATTTGCAAGCCTGCACTTGCACCAACGCTAACAGCACCACCATTGATGCTCGACTTTGAATTCTGCAATGTTGCGCCATCACCAAGCGTCAACTTCTTTGGACCAGCGAGGTAGAAAATTCCACCAGTAGAGTTCGCCGTTATTTTATTAGACTCCGTGTATGACCCATCAAACTCTAGGTTAGTGACGGTGATTGTGTCAGTGTTAATCGTAAACATTGAACCCGTATACTGCGTCTGATCTTCGTTTGCCACCGCGCGCTTCAGTGTTGCCGTTGTATCAGAGCCTCTATATATTGCCTTGCCAAATGTTGTATCATCGCTTGAAGCTGTTGTGAAAGTAAAGGTTCTGCCGTTGCTAAACGTTACAGCTTCGCTTTGTGTGATTTCATAGTCATCCACAAGCATTTCAAGTCTGCTCACGTTTGAAATTTTTGCCATGGCATCATTTGCTTCTTTAATTGTGTAATATTGTGTGGCATCACCCGATGAAGGCACAATTTGGCAAACATATCCAGTCCAAACAAGATTGCTCACAGGAGCAGTTCCGCTCACCTTTGCTTTGCCCACAAGACCGTTTTTGTTGTTGATGAACTTGCGGAAGTTGCCCTCATCACTCCTGCCTGCAGCTTGCTCTTTAGCATCGCTTGAATTATATGTGTGTGCAAATGTGTCACCTTCAGCATAACTATTAGATGCATATACACCAATCTTTGCATTTGCACCCAACCCAGTGCTTCCCACTTTGATGACATCACCACTGTCTTTGTCGCTTTGATCGAGCACATCACGCCTATTTGAAGTTGTTACAGTGTTATCACTCAGGCTTGCAGTCGGTGTTGCATTTCTCACATTAACATTGTCATAAATTGTCGGGCTTCCGCTCACAGTTACAGTGTTTGTGCCTGCAGTTGCCCCCTCAATTGCACCGTGATCGCCACTGCCAGTTGTTGCATTGCCAGAAATGCTTGGGCTGCCCGAAATGGTCAGCTTGCCAGTGTCTTGATCTACATATGCAACACCGCCTCGTGCAGCATAGTTGCCCTCATTGGCAGTTGTTGTGCCAAAGGTGCCACCACTAATTTCACCTGAACATCCAAGCAACATCACACCTCCATATGTGCCAGCATGATTGCCCTTAAATGTGCCATCAGAAATTGTTACACTAGAAGCATGCTTTGATGCTAAAACCACGCCTCCGCTTTGTTTGCCATAGTTGTTAGTAAATGTGCCGCCTGAGATGGTGAGTGTTCCATTGGTCCCTCCCACTGCCACAAAACCGCCATAGCGTGCCTCGTTTTGCACAGCTGTAACGCCAGAAATTGTTACAGCACCAATCGTTGAGTAAAGAACTCCACCATAACCTTTATTCTCAGTATTAGTAATAGTATAGTTCTTGGAATTCTTGATGCCATTTGCATCAGTTGTTTTGCCATCTCCTCCATAAATGCCACCAGTTATATTGGTGGCGCCACCATTGTTTGCAAACACGCCACCTTGACCAGCGTCAACGTGATTGCCATAGAACTTACCATCACTTACAGTCAGCGTGCCAGCCAAAAACACAGCACCACCATTATATGTGGTCGCAGCATTGTTATAGAAAATCGGAACTGAGGTGGTTTTGTTAATTTCAATTTGACCCTTGGCAGCTGTGGCATGAAGTGCTCCGCCATAATCGCTGGCAGTGTTATTTTTAAATGTTCCACCTGTTACAGTCAGCTTGTTTGACTCTCCAGAAAAACTAACTGCACCACCAAATTTTGCAATGTTTGAGTCATATGTTCCACCTGAAATTTCAATTGACTTGCCCGAATAAATTGCGCCACCATTGCTGACATATTCTTCGCCAGCCTTATTGTTGCTGAATGTGCCATCGCTTAGCGTGATTGTGCCAGCAGATTCACCGATGTAAACACCACCACCATTGCCAGTGCCATTGGAGTTTGCGGTGCCTGTAGCCACGTTATAGGAAATTTCAGGCACTGTGTTCGGAGTTACGCCTGTGTCTTTTTGCACGGTAAAGTTGCCTGAATTCACATAAATGCCGCCGCCTGCAAGGGCAGTGTTGCCTGCGTCTTTACCACCGATGGTGCCACCTTTGATGGT
>CAVEFW010000134.1:0-4183 GCA_963615035.1 Phocaeicola dorei | reverse complement strand
TTCTGGAAGAACCCCAAAGAAAAAACATACAGCCAAAGCCAACGAACGCATAAATCAAAAAAAGCGGCTTTTTGGAAAACCCAAAAAACCGCTTACTTTTTATCAAAGAAGTTGCAAACTATTTATCTTCGCCATCCGCGCTTTTATCTTTATCGGCGCCATCCTCTTTGTCTGCGCTTTCATCTTCGCCAGCGGCGCCATCTTCCTTGTCTGCAGCTTCATCTTCTTTTGAAGCTTCTTCTTCCCCAGCCTTTGAATCTTCGCTTTCGCCTTCTTTGACATCCTCAGCGTCCTTTGCATCACCATCTGCGCCAGACACTTCAGTTTCGCCCTTCACATCTTCTGAAGTGTTTTCTTCCAAAACCTCTTCGCCTTCAACCACAATCTCGTCAGGCTCTTGGCTTGCACTCGCGCCGGCCGCCTTATCGGCATCTTTAGCACTCTTTGCGGCAGTCTTGCCACCATTTGCGCTCTTTGTTGTTTTGCTAGTTGCAGCCTTCGATGCAGAAGATGCACCAGAAGATTTTTTCTTTGAAACTCTTTCGCTCACCAACTCCATTATTACAATAGGAGCGTTGTCTCCTTTGCGATATCCAAGTTTCATTATGCGGGTATATCCGCCTTTGCGATCTTTGAACATGCCTTGTTCCACTTTTTCAAAAACTTCGCGAACAAGTTCTTTGTTACCACCCAGAGCAGCAATAGCCAATCTGCGAGAATGCAAATCGCCCTTTTTAGCCCATGTGATGATTTTGTCCACGTCGGGGCGAATTTCCTTGGCGCGCGCCTCGATAGTTTTAATGCGGTCGTTTTCAAACAAAGCAGCCACCAAAGAACGCTTCATAGCCTTGGTGTGCGCTTTACTTGTGCCAAGCTTGCGACCTTTTTTGTAATGTCTCATAGCACTTATCTCCTATTGTTTCAGATTCAAATCCATTGAAATCAGCTTTTCTTTCACCTCATCAATAGACTTCGCGCCAAAGTTCCTAATGTTCATCAAATCATTTTCACTAAACTCAATCAACTGACGCACAGAGTGAATGCCTGCACGCTTTAAGCAATTATAAGAACGAACAGACAAATCTAGATCTTCAATTTGCTTTTCAAGATCTAGGTTCACCTCAACTTCTTCAGTTGCAAAAATCGAAGGCACTTCTCCCTCTTCGTCTAAGGCCAACTCCCCTAAATCGGTGAGTGAAAGCATATGTTGATTGATGATGTTTGCAGCAGACACAACAGCCTCTGTGGGTGTAACACTGCCATCTGTTTCAACTTCCAGCACCAATTTATCATAATCTGTGCGTTGCCCCACGCGTGTGTCTGTCACATTGCTTGTGCAACGACGAACAGGCGAAAACAGCGAATCGACAGGAATAAGCCCAATCGGGTCGCTTTCACGCTTGTTTCGCTCTGCAGAAACATATCCTCTGCCAACTCCTATGCGAATGTCCATATTCAAGCTTCCACCTTCGGCAATATGAGCAATCACATGGTCTGGATTAACCAATTCAAATTCAGCAGGAACATGGATGTCTTTTCCTGTAACAGTAGCAGGACCTTCAACGCTTAAATGAGCTGTTGCTTCTGTATAACTTTCATCTAAGGGCGAAAAAATCAAACCCTTAACATTAAGAACAATGTCGGTAATATCTTCAATTACGCCTTCGGCGGTAGTGAACTCGTGTTGTGCGCCTTCCACTTGAATAGCGGTTGCACGAGCACCATCAAGCGAGGACAACAATACGCGACGCAAAGTATTGCCAAGCGTAAAGCCGTAACCGCGCTCGAGCGGTTCCACCACAAATCGCGTAACGGTATCATTTACTTCTTCCGTTTTAACTGTGGGCTTCATGAACTCGGTCATGTATCGGCCTCCTATAAATCCTCAAAAAATAATATGCTTTTGTAATTGCGTTTTCTATGTTGTTTATATGCGCGAAAACTGTTTAATAAAAATTGCTTAATTAAAACCGCTTACTAAAATTGCTAATCAAAAACTGCTAAGATAAAATCCTCTCGCAAAAAGCAATCTCAACGCCACCCAAACAACAAAAAATGCGCATTACTTAGAATACAACTCAACAATCAACTGTTCGTTGATATCTAGGTCTATCTGGTCACGTGATGGTAAGTCCAAAACACTTGCCTGAAGCTTTTCTATATCCACTTCAAGCCAAGCTGGCACTTGCACGCGCTCGTTTGAAACAAGCGCACTTTTAATCACCAACAAGTCTTTTGATTTCGAGGTTACCGACACCATGTCTCCTGGGCGCACACGGAAAGATGGAATGTTCACGCGTCTGCCATTCACAGCCATATGTCCATGAGTAACAATCTGACGTGCTTCTTTTCTTGTTCGCGCAAAACCCAAACGGAAAACAACGTTGTCTAAACGGGATTCCAAAATTTGCATCAGGTTTTCACCCGTAACGCCAGGCATAGCCTTGGCACGCTTGAAGTATGAGCGAAATTGCTTTTCCAACACACCATATACAAATTTTGCCTTTTGCTTTTCGCGCAACTGCATGCCGTATTCGCTTTCTTTACGACGACGCGCAGGTTGACGCTTTGAAGTTTTTTTGCTGCTGTAGCCAAGAACAACAGGGTCTAGCCCTAACTGTCTACAGCGTTTTAGAACTGGAGTTCTGTCTATTGCCATAGTTTTGTCCTTTCACTACACGCGACGACGCTTGCGCGGACGGCAACCGTTGTGCGGAATGGGTGTGCAATCCTGAATGCTAGAAACTTCCAAACCTGCCGCTTGAAGCGAACGAATGGCTGTTTCTTTGCCAGAACCAGGCCCTTTTACGTATACTGCCACTTTTTTCAAACCATGTTCGATGGCTATTTTTGCACAGGCCTCAGCTGCCATTTGTGCCGCAAAAGGCGTGGATTTTCTTGAACCCTTAAAGCCTACTGTGCCTGCAGATTGCCAAGCAATCACGTTTCCCGCTGGGTCTGTGATGCTTACAATCGTGTTGTTAAATGATGATTTAATGTGAGCCGCACCAACGGCAATGTTTTTACGCTCCGAGCGTTTCAGGCGGGTGCGGACATTTTTCTTTGCTGCCACTTTTTACCACCTACTTCTTCTTGCCGCCAATTTGCTTGCGCGGCCCTTTGCGTGTGCGCGCGTTTGTATGTGTACGCTGTCCACGAACAGGCAAACCCCTTCTGTGGCGCAAGCCGCGATAGCAGCCAATTTCCATGAGGCGTTTGACGTTTTGCGAAACTTCACGTTGAAGATCGCCTTCCACCGTGACGTTTTTTTGCACGTAGTCGCGAATTTTACCCAAATCATCTTCTGTGATGTCGTTGCAACGGGTGTCTGGGTTTACTCCCGTCGCGGCCAAAATTTTCTGCGATGTGGTAAGGCCAATACCATAAATGTAGGTCAAGCCGATTTCTATGCGCTTATCGCGTGGAAGATCGATGCCAAATAGACGTGCCATAGGTTATCTCCTCCTCTAGCCCTGACGCTGTTTGTGGCGAGGGTTGTCGCAAATGACCAACACCTTGCCATGACGTCTAATGATCTTACACTTGTCGCACATTTTCTTGACCGAAGGGCGTACCTTCATAACAAATCCTTTCGGTTAATGCACTGCTACTTCTATATATCCACACCCAGCCGCTGGTGATTGTTTTTACTTAAAACGATAAGTTATGCGACCGCGGTTTAAGTCATACACTGAAAGTTCTACCGTCACTTTGTCTCCTGGCAAAATTTTTATGTAATGCATGCGCATTTTTCCTGAAATGTGAGCCAAAATTTCGTGACCGTTTTCCAGTTCCACCTTAAACATCGCGTTAGGCAATGCCTCGAGCACTTCACCGTCTAATTCAATTACATCTTTCTTGCTCAAAATAACTCCTAATCTGGCAAGTTGACCGAATGTGTGTTTGCGTTTTGCAAAGAAACGTGAACCAGTCGTTTTCTAGTGCAAAAGCATCAAAATTTCATGCATTGCGCGCGTATTTGCATGTGTTTGACACTTTATCTCTATAAAACTATGCGTAAAGGATTTCATGCAAGACTAAAGCCCTAGAAACATAAAAGCCAACACGATGTGTTGACTTTCACTTTAAACACTGGGCTTGCGACTATTTCGTCGCGCAGTCGGTAAAGTGACCGCCAGGTACTTGCATAAAGCCACCGCCTTGTCGGTGTCACGTTTGCGCT
>CAVEFW010000133.1:0-3103 GCA_963615035.1 Phocaeicola dorei | reverse complement strand
GCGGGCAATTTCCACAAACAGATTTTGCAATCATCACAACGCCAGATTCTGGAGCAGAAGTGCTATGTGCCTCTGCTCTAGCAGGTGCGCTGAGCGCGCCTTTGCTTTTCACCAACGCCAACGGGGGCATCGATGCTCAAGTTTCAGAATATCTAAAGAGCGCAAATGTGAAAAGTGTCATCTTCATTGCGAGCAAAACACATGATGTGTCCAGCGCACAAAGCGAACTGAACAATATATGCAACGCGGTATATCTTAGCGGTGCCACTCCAAGCGAAGTTTCAATCTCAGTGCTAGATTACGGGAAAACACTTGGCATATGGGGGCCTGTGAGCATCACTTTAGCCAACGGTGCAGACGCCCAAGCAGCAAGAGTTTGCGCAGGTTATGCCTATAGACAAAAGCAACCAGTTTTGCTTACCGATGATGCTGGTTGCATATCACCTTCCCAAAAAAAGATCATTTCAAAATCTTCGGGCAACGATTTATCAACTTTGGCACATGTGCAAGTTGTGTGTCTTGATAACAGAGTGTCTCAGAGTGCCATAGATGCCCTAAGCCTTCTTTGCTTTGAAAATAGAGGTTGTGCAAATGTTTCTATGGTTGTAGCAAGTGATGTTTATCAGTTGAATGAAAAAGTCGAGCTTAATGCCAATCTGTCTTCAGGAAACGAAGAAGATAAAAATTCACAGAATTCGTCGAATGCTAATTTCAACGCTCAAACCAATTCCACACGCGACATAAATTGGCAATCAAGCATCATAGCCAACCCCGATCAAGCATCTTGTGCCACCGCGGCAATCATGGCCACGTGCCTGGGCGCACCGCTTTTATCCACTGGATACAACGACATCTCAGGAAGCGCTGCAAGTTATGTGGACACAGGGCTTTCAACCATCACATTTTCAGGAGAAGGAGACATGGTGTCTTCTGCTGTGTCGGTGGGAATGCGTGCTCGCTTGGGAGTATATGATGTGCAAACTTATAGTGCCGGCATATCCATTTCAGATATGGCGAACAAAGAAGTGTCTAAATATGTGGATGAAGAAGGAAAATCGACTCGCACAAAAGATGAGGTGTTGGAATCTATGGATCCATCGCTCGCTTCGCGCGGCAGTGAAAACTATTTTGTTTTCGCGAAACTATCAGATGGATATTCTGGAGCAGTGAGCGCACAACAAATCGATGCGTTTATAGATGCGATGGCTCCAACATATGAAGCAAGTTATGGCTGCACGAGTGTTTTGCGAAACACAGGCTCTGCATTCATAGAAGCTGCGCGTGAATCAGGAGTAAACGAGGTATATCTGCTCTCACATGCAATTTTAGAGAGTGCGTGCGGGTGTTCGCCCCTGGCTCGCGGAACACTTAACGGTGCCATGAACATGTTTGGCATAGCCGCATATGACTCAGACCCAAATCAAGCTGCTTCATATGCCGCATCTCAGGGCTGGATGAGTGCTCAAGCGGCAATCAAAGGTGGGGGGCAATGGATATCTTCGCACTATGTGCACTCAAGTTATGCTCAAGACACCATCTATCAGATGCGTTGGAATGTGAATAGCGGGTCTCATCAATATGCCACAAGTCTTACGTGGGCAAATTCCATGTCAAAGCTCATGAATAAATTCTATGAGAGTGCTGGCATAACGCTGGAACACACGGGGCTAAACTTCAAAGTAATTCAATATTAAATGCTTTAAGTGCGCTATAGTTTTGCAACCAGATTGCAACTCAAAAACAACTCCAACACAATTTCTTCTATAATTCGTTTAGTTGTTGCATGTTCTGCAAGAAATTTATACATTTAGTGTGCAACTAAGCAGCAAAAGGAGTTTTCATGATGCACGCAATAGCAAAATTTATAGTGAAATTTCGCATAGCTATTGCCATTGCGTTTGTTTTGCTCGCGTGCGTGTGCGCCATAGCTTCTGCACAGGTGAAAGTCAACCAAGACATGACCCAATATTTGCCTGCATCCATGCAAGTAAAGCAAGGCATGGACATAATGAGCAAAGACTTTGGCGATTCCAGCATGTTTGAAGTCATGGTGAAAGATGTGCCAGCAAACGAACGCAAAACTCTATCTGAAGAACTCTCAGAATTTAGTTTGGTGCAAAGCGTTACATATGAAGAGGGAAGTGATAGCTATAACAGCTCTGAATATGCTCGCTTTAGCGTGGCAGTTCAAGGAAACCAATATTCCGATGAAGCATTGCTTGCCTATGACACGCTGGATTCAGCCCTAAATTCACGCGGAGTTGAACACTGGATAGCAGCAAGCCTGGGCAACACCGCAAACGAATTGATGCCGCTATACATAGCTGCAGTTTTTTTGGCACTTATCATTTTATTTACACTAGCCACAAGCTGGATAGAGCCAGTGCTAGTGTTTGTAACGATAATCATTGCCGTGTTGATAAACATGGGCACAAACGTGTTTTTCCCCAGCATCTCTGGCACAACAAGCTCTATTGCCGCCATTTTGCAGATGGCACTTTCCATGGATTACCTCATCATGTTGATGAATAGATATCGAGCCGAGCGAGAACACAGTGATCCAAAAGAGGCGATGGTGTGTGCTATAGAGCGTGGCGTGAGCGCTATCGCTTCAAGCAGTGTGACCACGGTGGTGGGTCTTTTGTGTTTGGTTTTCATGAGTTTCACTATAGGCGCAGACATGGGCGTTGTGCTTGCAAAGGGCGTGTTCATAAGTTTGATATGCGTGTTTGCAGTGCAACCAGGCTTGGCCATAGCAACCGACAAGTTGCTCTTTTCTCTTGAAAAGCCATACTTTTCACCGAAGATGAAGCTATTCTCTAAATTTTCGTTTAATGCTCGCTTCGTTTTGCTCATAGCTTTTTTGGCTCTGTTTGCATTCGGTTATAGCATGAGAGATGTAACAACAATAGATTTTACGACAGATGAATCAAACGAAGACACACCCATAGTGCACGAAGTGTTTCCAGCCACTCAAAGTGTGGTTGTTCTCTGTGAAAATTCAAAAACAAAAAGCGTTAATGAAACTTTGCAAAAAATTGCCGATTCAAATAAATGGGCAATAAATAGCTTGGCGAGCTATGAAAACACCATCGGAAAACAA
>CAVEFW010000132.1:0-13356 GCA_963615035.1 Phocaeicola dorei | reverse complement strand
CTAAATTGCAATTTTTTTTGAATTTGTGGGGATAATGTGGAAAGTGGGTGTCAGACACTTATAGACTTTCTGTTTAGGCTAACTTTCATAAATAAAATGCACTATAAATAACTTGCAGTTTAATTTGCATAAGTTTGCATAGCCTTGCATAAAAGAGCACGCACCTTAAACAACCAAATGCTTGCACACTAAACAACATACAAGGCGAAAAAACACACAAGGACACTGAAACAATATGTCTGGGAATCAAAAAAAGAAAAAACGCAAAACTTCTAACTTTAATAGCGCGCTCCCACAAAGCAGAAAACCTCAAAAATTGCTGATAGTGGATGGATATAACGTGCTTAGAAGCGGGTCTCGCTATCAAAACATTGTTGCTCCCAGCCCTGATTACGCAGATGATTTTTACAACCAAGCGCGCGAGATGCTGATAAACGATGTTGCAAGTTTTGCAGGGCGCGACTATCGCGCAACGGTAGTGTTTGATGCGGCAGACAACAAATTTTCCACAGGAGCCCAACAGACAATAGGCGGGGTGCGCGTGGTGTTTAGCCCTGCTGGTTGCTCTGCAGATGAAATAATAGAAAAACTTGCGCACGAAGCTCGCAAAAACAACATGGAAGTTTTAGTGGTCTCAAGCGATGCGAGTGTGCAGGAAACCGTGTTTGCAGGATATGTAACACGCATGAGTGCCAACGAATTTAGTTACAACATGAATTCATACATCGATTCAAAAGACAACAGCGCGGGTGTTTACAGAAATAGCACTTCAACAAAAACAACGCTGGCAGACAGAATATCAGCCGACCAGCGTGATTTGCTTGTGAAAATGCGCGACAATGGTTAAAGGCGTTTGCGATATGCTTATTATATTGCGCCATATTTCATGCAGGATTTCTAAACTAGTTCTGTCTAAACCAGCTCTGCGATTTCATATATCAAACGCTCACTTGATTCCCAGCCCAAACACGCATCGGTGATAGACTTGCCATAAACGCCACCGTCTATGGGTTGATTGCCATCTTCGATGTAACTTTCCACCATAAAGCCCTTTATCAATTTACGCAAACTTGCCTCATATTTTTCATAGTTCAACACCTCTTTGATGATGCGCGGCTGCTCAAGCGGATTTTTTCGCGAATTGGAATGATTTGCATCTATCACGACTGCTGGGTTTTTCAAATCTGGGTGATCTTCATATAAATGCGCCACATGCACGATGTCTTCATAGTGATAATTTGGGTAAATGCCGCCCGCTTCATCTGTAAAACCTCGCATAATCACGTGAGCAAACGGGTTTCCCGCGCTTTGACACGCCCAACCGCGATATATAAAATCATGCGCACATTGCGCTGCCACAACGCTATTCATCATTACAGAAAGATCTCCCGACGTGGGGTTTTTCATGCCCACAGGCACTTCAATGGCACTGCTCACCAGCCTGTGCTCTTGATTTTCCACACTGCGTGCGCCCACGGCCACATATCCCAAGATATCATCTAGATATCGATAGTTTTGCGGATAGAGCATTTCATCGGCACATATAAAGCCCGCCTGTGACACGGCACGCATATGCAACTCGCGCGTGGCAATTATGCCTGCAAATAAATCTGGTTTGGCATTAGGGTCGGGCTGATGAACCAAGCCCTTATATCCTTTGCCTGTTGTGCGCGGTTTGTTTGTGTAAATTCGCGGAATGATGCAAATTTTGTCGCTCACCTTTTCTTGCACACGCGCAAGACGGCTCACATAATCTAAGACACTTTTTTCGCAATCTGCCGAACACGGACCTATGATTAGTGCTAGGCGACTGTCTTCACCTGAAAAAATGCGTTGCACTTCCGCTCGACGCGCACTCACCAACTCAGCGCTCGCAGAGCTGAGTGGATACATTTCCTTTACTTCTTTAGGAATTGGAAGTTTCTTTTCAAATTCTGCGTTCATTTAATCTCCTGTTCGTTTGACTTTATTTTCTGAAAGTAATATGCAAAAGGAAAATAGTAGACAATGCCTAATAATGTATGCTATCCTATTGATGCTGTTTAATCCCTTCAAATTGGTAGGTTTAACGTGCTTTGCTAGGCAAAAGGCAAAAATAAATGCCACACACAAAAAATAAGCACGAACTATAACACACCAAATCTCGCACATAAAAACAGCAGAAAATTTCACCATTTAATGAAAGAAGGTAAGAAATGACAACCAATTCCGAAATCAGAGAACAAGTGAAAGAATATTACAGTTCGCTTAAATCGAGCGGCGACTTAAAGACAGACGTATGCAAATGCGGCAGTGCTCCTCGCCCAATCCAGGAGATCATCGACGAATTGCCTGCGGAAATATGCGATAAATTCTATGGTTGCGGGTCTCCCATTCCTCCGATGCTTGAGGGTTGCACTGTTTTAGATCTTGGGTGTGGCACTGGCCGCGATGTATTTGTTTGCTCGAAACTTGTGGGAGAAAACGGCCGCGTTATCGGCGTGGATATGAACGAAGATCAGTTGGCTGTGGGTGAAAAATATAAAGACGAAGTGGCTAAAAAATTCGGATATGCGAAATCAAACGTTGAATTCAAGCAAGGATATATCGAAGATTTGGCGGAACTTGGCATTGAAGATGACAGCATCGATGTTGTGATTTCTAATTGCGTTATCAACTTGTCTCCTTTCAAAGAAGCGGTGTTTAGCGAAATATGGCGCGTGCTTAAATATGGCGGCGAGCTTTACTTCTCTGATGTTTTTGCGGATCGTCGTATGCCTGAGGCGCTTGCTAAAAACCCAGTGCTTCGCGGTGAGTGCATATCGGGCGCTATGTATATCGAAGATTTTCGCCGCTTGATGCGCAAAGTTGGTTGGGAAGATTTCAGGTATATGAGCACTCGTAAATCTTCTATTAGCAACGACGAAATAGCAAAGATTGTGGAAGATTTCACTTTCTTTAGTCGCACTGTGCGTGCTTTCAAGATTCCTGACAAAATTGAGGATTTATGCGAGCAATATAACCAAGTGGCCACATATCAAGGCACAATCGAGGGCATGAACCAGTTCTTTGACCTAGATGATCATCATCGTTTTTTCACAGACACTCCAATGGATGTGTGTGGAAACAGTTGCGCTATGGTGGAAGACACGCGCTATGGCAAAGCCTTTAAGATTGAAGGCAACCGCGATGTGCATTACGGGCCATTCCCTGGGTGTGGAAATGTGCCTTATTCATGCGATGACGAAGAGGGCGGCGATTGCTGCAGCGGTGGTTGCTGTTGCTAAGAACTTAACCAGTTTTACTTTGAAAAAGCCGAGGTGTAACACCCTCGGTTTTTTTTGTGTCTTGACCTGTGTGCTATATTTTCGCAAAATTTACAATTTGCAAGCCAGCCTTAAATAGAGGAGAAAAAGTTGAGTGGCACTAACTCTGAAACAAACGAAAACTGCACACACGCAACCAAAGAGGGGCAAAAGAGCGTTTTAGCTGCTATGAGCGGCGGTGTTGATTCGTCTGTCGTATGCACAAAATTATGCGAGGCTGGATATAGTGTGCAAGGTGCCACCATGCTTTTGCGCGATGGTTTGAATGCGGGCAACGCTAAAGCAAAACTTCCCCAAAGTCAAAAACAAGACATCGCAGATGCCAGAGCCGTGTGTGAGAAGTTGGGAATAGCTCATCACACACTCGATTTTACCGAGCGTTTCAAACATAGTGTGATTGAGCCATTTTGTTGCGCATATCTAAGTGGCACCACCCCGAACCCATGCGTTATCTGCAATCAGCGCATGAAATTTAAGGCGTTGCACCAGGCACGAAAAGATTTGTGTCTTGACTATTTGGCGACAGGTCATTACGCGCGAATAGCTTACGATGAGAAAAAGGGGCGATATCTATTAAAGACAGCTGCCGACCCAACAAAAGATCAAAGCTATGTTTTGTATGGTCTTGACCAAGAACAACTTGCTCACACGCTTTTTCCCTTGGGCGAACAACTTAAAACTCAAACGCGCGAAGCGGCGCGGAAGCACAACTTAGAAGTTGCAGATAAACCCGAGAGTCAAGATATTTGCTTTATTCCAGATGGAGATTATGCTGCATTTATTGAGCAGTATGTCGAACAATATGAAAAAGAGAATGCTGAGGGCTATGAAGGGCAAAACTCGCTGGAAAACGCGCACACGGTGGGCGAAGACGGCAAAACCTCTGCTAAAAATGCTGGTACTAAGACGGAAACAAGCACAGCTGAAACCGAGCACCCCTTGGACGAACACCCTCTTGGCGCAAATCCTTTTGATTCAAAGCACCATGGTGAAAAACACCTTGGTGCAAATCGCCCTAGCACAAACCCCTTTGGCGCGAGCGCAAACTGCCAAACACCTGGCCCTATAGTGTTAGAAGATGGCACGCAAATAGGCACACACGCTGGTCTTATGCACTACACAACAGGGCAGCGCAAGGGCATATGCGTGGCGTGGAGTGAGCCTTTGTTTGTTTTGCGAAAGGACGTGGAAAACAACGCGCTTGTTGTGGGCACAGCCGCACAACAAGGCATAAGTGAACTTTGGGCAGAAAATGTGAACCTCATTGCTCTTGAGCAGATAGATAAACCTGCGCACGTGGAAGTGAAAGTGAACTATCGCGCCCAACGCATGCCAGCAACCGTGGAAGCAACGAAAGACAACAATTTACACGTAATTTTCGACAAGCCGATAAAAACTTGTGCAATTGGTCAGGCGTGCGTCTTATACACAGACGATATAGTGATTGGTGGTGGTATCATTAGCGCGTACGTGTAAAATCGCACAAAGGATATTAAATGCAAGACAACAATAAAAACGCACACAGCGCAGAAAACGCAACGCCAACAAAACAACAAGATGCGCTCAACAAAAACGCGAGCAAAACCATAAACGCTTCGTCAAACGAAAGCACAAACAGTGCGTCGGCAAACAGCACTTCCAAAGAAAACGAAACTCTCACCAAAGACCAAAACAACATAGACGCCGAGGTTCAAGGTGCCCTGGGTAACACGATAGCAGGCGTGCAACCCTTAAAGCAAAGCTCCATTCCCATAGCTCAAGAAAAAATAGCGAAGAAGGTGGAAGAAGCTGAACAAGACATCGTGCACAATGTGTCTCCCGACCCCTCCACCACCAACCGCAAGCAGATTAAGCCAAAAAAAGACAAAAACGTGAAATTGCCAAGCATTCCTTTGGCTCTTTTGCCCATCGTGTGCATGGTTTGTTTGATGATATATGTGTTCGGCATCACCAAATCTGAAATATACGACGCTGCACATCTGCCGCTTGCCTGCTCTATTGTTGTTTGTTGCATCGTGGGCATGATTTGCGGTCATTCATTTAAAAGCATGTTGCAAGGCATGTTAGACCAGCTGATGACATCTATGGAATCGATATTGATATTGTGCACCGTGGGTTTTTTGATAAGTGCGTTTATGGTGAGTGGCACAATTCCAGCTCTTATATATTACGGGCTTGTGTTGCTTACACCTCAAACATTTTTGCCTATAGGGTGTCTGCTTTGCGCTGTGGTGGGCATGGCGTGCGGGTCTAGCTGGACTGCCACCGCCACCATTGGTGTGGCTTTCATGACTATAGGCACAGGGCTTGGCATAAACCCCGCAATCACGGCTGGCATGATAATATCTGGCGCATATGTGGGCGACAAGCTATCCCCGCTATCTGACACCACCAACTTGGCAGCAGCCGTTGCAGGCACTGGCTTGTTCGACCATGTGCGTGCGATGATTACCACAACGCTTCCCGTGTTTGTAATCGCGCTTGTGCTTTATGCCATCATCGGTTTCAACACATCAATAAATTCATACGATGCCAGCGTGGTTGAAAGCATTAGAAGCGCCTTGGCTGACAACTTTAACATGAATCCTTTAGTGCTTTTGCCTATTTTGGTGATAATTGCGGCTTGCGTTTTGCGTGTTGATGGCCTTGTGGGCATAACGCTGAGTGTGTTTGTGGGCATTGTCTTTTGCCTCATTTTCCAACAGCAACTAAGTTTGGGTGAAGCTTTTGAAATATTGCATTATGGCCCCACAATCGAAACGGGCAACGAATTTGTGGATGCTGCGCTGGCGAAAGGCGGCTTGGAAAATCAGATGTGGACGATAAGCCTTATCTTGATGGCAGTATGTTTCGGTGGTGCCTTGGCCAGATGCGGTGCTGTGGCAGCAATTTTCAATGGCATAAAACAACGTTTGACCACAAGCAGAAGTGTGGTGTGGGCAACGCTTGGCACATCGCTTTTTTGCGACGCTGTGATGTGCGATCAATATTTGGGCATAGGTGTGCCAGCACCGCTTTATGCAAGTAAATATGATGAGGCTGGCATGGCGCGCAACATGTTATCTCGCAGTTTGGAAGATTCTGGCACCATGTGGGCTGCAATGTTTCCCTGGACTGCGTGCGGTGCATATCAGATGGGTGTTTTGGGCTTAAGCCCCTTTGCATATTTTCCTTACGCGTTTGTAAATTTGCTTAGCCCCATATATTCTGCTATAACCGTTGCCTTTAAGCGAAACATTTTCTGGGCAGATGGCAGTTATACAAACATCTTAGGCAAAACGAAGATGGGAAAGATGGCACAATCGCCCAAAGAGGCTCAAGATGTTGCGCTTGAAAGCCTAGAGAAACATCGCCGCGCAGGCAGTGTGCCTAGCATAAGTAAATAGTTGATATTTTTGGTGCAAGAATTTTTGATGCAGGGTTTTAGCATGGCAGATGAATTGCTAGACGCAAACTCAAGCGTTAAAACTAGAGTGGGCAAAGCCACGCAGGTTCGCGAAAACGCTTCGTCAAATAATGCTTCCAAAAACACCAAACACCACAAATTCCCAATCTATCCTATGCTCATAGTTATAGCTGGCATTATGTGGGGAACACTTAGCATTTTCTCACGATCACTTGGAGAATATGGTCTAGCATCTCTCGAGATTTCAGGCGTTCGATGTTTTGTGGCTATGCCTATCTTGGCTGTTATATTGCTTGTATATGACGCAAAACTTTTTCGCGTGAAACTGCGAGATCTTTGGATGTTTGCCTGTGGTGGCATCCTTAGCTTTTTGATGTTTGGCTTTCTATATTTTGAATGCATACAACTATCAGAAGTGTCTGTGGCAGTGATTTTGCTCTACACTTCTCCCGTGTGGCTCATATTGCTGGGCGCCATTTTGTTCAAAGAACGAATAGACGCACATAAAATTTGTGCTTTGGTGCTAACAGTTGCGGGTTGCACTTTAGTGTCTGGTGTTTTAGGCGGAGCAAACTCAATAACTCCCCTAGCAGCACTTTGCGGGTGTGGAAGCGGTCTGGCGTATGCGCTCTATAGCGTGTTTGGAACGCTCGCCATGAAAAAATATGACGCGCTAACTTATGCGTTCTATGTATTTTTATTCGCATCAATTGCTGGAGTTTTTGTGTGTAACCCCGCTCATGTTATAGAGGTTATTACGCAACAACCCGCATCACTTCTATCATGTGCAGGGCTTGGCATTTTGTGCACTACTATCCCTTTTTTACTCTACAACATAGGGCTGTCTTGCACGCAAGCCTCACGCGCTGGGATTTTAGCTACAGCCGAACCTTTGGTGTCTTGCATAGTGGGTGTGTGCGTGTTTGGCGAAGAGCTAAACTTGGCAAAAGTAATAGGAATAGCCTTGGTTTTATCGTCGTTAGTAATTGCGAGTAAGAGCAGCGATGCTTGCGAGAATGCCGCTTGCGAGGGCACCACGCCAGGCGACTAACTCGGCAACTAACTCGGCCACGTTTAAGCTGGCACTCATTACTTACACAGACATATCTTCTTCAGAAGGCTTGTTGGCGCTAGCTGCGACGTTTCCAAAAGTGTTGTTGGCAGATGCGTCACTTGCAGATGTGCCGCTTGCAGATGTGCTATTTGCTGGGGGAATTGTTATCTTCGGAATTGTTGTCTTCGGAATTGTTGTCTGCGCAAGAGCCATTATCTTGAGATGCATCATTTGCAGAAAGACCTTCACCTTTTTCGATGACGTGCGATTCTAAAACAACAGTTTCAGCATCGTGACCTGGGTTAAAGTCAACGCCCGCTCGACGCATTTCTCTATATTGAGCGCTGGCTGTGAACAACACGTCTGATGAAGAATTGAGTGCCGTTTCGCATGAGTCTTGGATAACTCCGATGATGAAGCCCACTGCCACCACTTGCATGGCAATGTCGTCTGGGATGCCAAACAAGCTGCAGCAAAGAGGGATAAGCAGCAAAGAACCACCAGCCACGCCCGATGCACCACAAGCAGACACAGCAGCCAGCACGCACAATATAATTGCTGTAACAGGTTCCACGGTTATGCCCAGCGTGCTGCACGCAGCAAGTGTCATGACAGAAATTGTAACAGCAGCACCAGCCATGTTTATTGTGGCACCAAGAGGAATAGACACGCCGTATCCATCGGGGTTCAAGCCCAGTTTTTTGCAAAGTTCCATGTTCACTGGAATGTTTGCGGCACTCGAACGTGTGAAAAACGCCATCAAGCCAGAATCTTTCAAGCAACGCAAAACGAGTGGATATGGATTTTTACCAAAAGTGGCAAAGGCAATGATGGGGTTTATTACAAAAGCAATAAATAACATGCAGCCCACCAACACCAAGATGAGGTGACCGTAATCCACAAATATAGACATACCGCTGGTAGACACAGCACTATACACCAAGCCGCAGATGCCGAAAGGCGCCAGTTGTATTACCCAGCGCACCACTTGGTTGATGCCTTTTGAAAGCGTATCTAGGGCACACTTGAAATTATCTGGTGCTTTTCTAAATGCGATGCCCAACACAATGGCCCACATAAGTATGCCTAAGTAATTGGCGTCAGCCAAAGCGTCGGCAGGGTTAGAGAACAAATTCATCACAAGCGTGGTTAGCACGTCTGCAATGTCTGACGCTGGTTTTTGCGAAACACTTGTGGCATCTGCAAATGTGATTGTGGAAGGAAAAATAAAGCTTGCACACACTGCCACAACACCTGCTAAAAATGTGCCTATCACATATAGAATAACGACAGTTCGCATGCCGCCTGCTGTTTTTGCGTTGGCAAGTGCACTCATCACAATGAAGAGCACCAACACTGGGGCCACTGCTTTAAGTGCTGCAACAAAAATATTTCCCAGCATAGGGATTATCGCTAGACCAGGCACAGCTAGTGCCAATATTATGCCCACGACCAAACCTATTATGATGCGCAAGATAAGGCTCATCTCACTCCATCGTTTTCCAAGTTCACGCAGAAAATTCACTTTTTTTCTCCTTTTTAAAACATTGCAACAGATAAAAAATATGCCGTGCAAACTATTTGCACGGCATATTTGCTCACGCTATCTGCTATTTATGATTCTGGGCATTGTTTGCGCCCTGACCTTTTTTCTTTGATGCCTTCTGAGCAGCTTTCCTCATCTGGCTTTTCGTCATCTGAGGTTTTTTTTGCTTGTTTGGGTGTTTGTTTGTGCTTTGATTGTTTCCACTTGCAGCATTTCCAGACAAATTATCATTGCCACCTTGTTCGCTCTGTGCGTTTATTGATGTGTTAGCCACGTCTGCATCACCTGCCACAGCCGCGGCTCCACCCTCTTTTAACTTGGCTGCATAAGCCACCAAATCTTCTTTGCTCACAGAAGATGCATCGTTTGCACCAACGTTGCTTGAAGCAACCGTTTCTGGAAGAGGCAACAGGCGGTTTAGGAAGAATAGTTGCACGCCATCGCCATATTTCCTCACAAGTTTCGCATAGCGATCTTCGCGTGTGCGCCACAAAACATAGAGCGGAGTTGCCACAAGGATTGACGAATAACAGCCAACCACAAGACCTATCACCATAGGAAGTGCGAATGAATGCAAGGTTTCTCCACCAAAGATAAGCATCGCCAACACAGGAATCAAAGATGTGATAGATGTGTTCATGGAACGCACCAACACTTCGTTTACCGAGTGGTTTGCCATGCTGACAAATGTGCACTTCACTCCTTCTTCTTTCATGTTTTCACTTATGCGATGAAACACGACAACTGTGTCATATAGACTGTAACCCAAGATGGTTAGAAGCGCTGCAATGGTGTTTGGAGAAAACTCTTGCCCCAAAAGCGCGTATATGCCCACAACTATCGCTAAGTCGTGCACGAGCGTTACAACGGCCACAACACCCATCTTTGAATCGCGAAAACGGATGCTTATATATAAAATGATGAGCAACAGCGAAACAAAGAATGCGATTGCAGAGCTGCGTATGACTGATGCGCCCCAGTCTGGACCTATGGTAGACATCTCCCAGTCGGTGGTTGACCAGCCAAATTTATCTGCCACTTGAGTGGCAGCATCTGTAACATCTTCGGCAGATGTGGTTGTTGTGCGCACTAAAAATCCTGGGCTGCCATTTGTGTCTGTGGTGGTTTGAATGTCCACCGTGCCCTCGCCAGCATCGGCAAATGCAGAGCGAATTTCTTCTGTTGTGGTGGATCCTGTGTCGTGGAATTGAACTGAAGACCCGCCCACAAATTCGATGCTCATCTCAACTCCGCGAATGCCCACGATGCCTATGACCACAACGATAGCCACAGCAGCAACGCATAAAAATTGCTTGCGATATTTCAAGATGTTGAAATCCAGTTTAATGAATCTGCCTTTGATGTCGCGTTTTTTATGCGCAACTTTTTCTCCCTTGAAGTAAGGTGCGGCAACGAGCCCATCTTTCACACCCCAAAAACCTGGATGCTTGGCTATATGTTTTGGAGCCAAGAGGCGAATGATAGGTGCTTTGAACACGAGCATCATCACGATGTCGCACACAATGCCAAGTGCCAATGTCATGCCGAAACCCTTGACAGAAGCGCTCGCCAAGAAAAATAGCGTGAGAGCTGAAACTAAAGACACCACGTCGGCGTCGATGGAAGTTAAGATGCCATGGCGCACACCGCTGATGGATGCAGACTTCACAGATTTGCCCATGCGAATTTCTTCGCGGAAACGCTCTAGGGTTAAGATCGAAGAGTCGGCGGCCATGCCGATGGTGAGCACAACGCCTGCCAGGCCTGCCATGCTGAGCGAAAACTGACCTAGGCGCGATAGCACAGCCAAAATTCCCATATACATCACAGCAAACACAGCTATGGCAGCCGCTGTGATTATGCCTAAACCTTCATAGAAGAACAGAAGATAGATCATGACCAACAAAAGACCTATGAGTGCCACGATTACACCCATAGTAAGAGCAGTTTGACCAACGGTTGGTCCAACCACTTGACTTTGTTCATATTGGAAACTCACGGGCAGAGAGCCACTCTCTAAGATGGTTTGCAAACTTTGAGCGTCTTCTTTTGAATAGTTGCCTGTGATGGAAACTTCTCCGCCTGTGATTTCAGATTGCACAGCAGGAGCACTTTGCACTTCGCCATCTAAGATGATGACTATCTTGCCTTTAGAAGACACCAACTCTTTTGTGGCTTCGGCGAATGCTTGCGTGCCTGCTGAATCGAGGTTGATGTTTACCGAATAGTAAGCGGATGTCTCTGATGCTTTGCCGATGGTTACGCGAGAAATATTTTCACCAGAGATGAGTGGCGTATAAGTGCCTTCTTCCACCGATAGATGTTGAGTTTCACCTGATGGCAAACTTAAACCCGTAAGTTCATCTTTCACTGTGCCCTCAGATGCGTATTGACCATTGTTTATCTTTGTTACGGTGTCACTGTCTGTGAAAGAATCCAGGCGCGCAAATTCCAACTTACCAGTTTTGCCGATGGTGTCGAGCGCAGTTTGTGTGTCAGACAAACCTGGGATTTGAACTAAAATTTGATTGCTGCCTTGCTTTGCCACGGTGGCTTCTGTGGCACCTAGCGCATTAACACGGCTTTCGATGATCGAGCGAGATTTTTCCATGTCGTCAGATGACACATCGCTGCCATCTGTGCTTTTAGCTGAAAGCACAACAGACAAACCGCCACGAATATCCAAGCCTTGATTGATTGTTTTGTCGGGTGGCATGAAAGCAACAAAAGAACCTATGATTAACACACACGCCAAAACAACGAGCCAAACATTTTTGCGTGCTGCGCTCATTTTGTTGCGTGGCTTGCGAGAGCGTTTAGAACGTGCACTTGAAGAGGCTGCCCCTTTGCGCGATTTGCTTGCCGTGGCCTTGCCTTGCACGGCGCGCTTTTTTCCGCGAGAAAGCTCGGTTGCATGCGAGCGTGTGCGTGCGGAAGCAGGAAGTTTTGCGGGTGTGTCTGTGGAATCTTTGTCAGCCGCACCGTCAGTTTTTTTAGGCTCTTTTACTTGTGATTTGTCAGCCTTACCGTCGGTTTTATCTGGCTTATTTACTGGTGATGTTTGAGCGTTATTTTCATCTTGTTCAACTTTATTTGTTGTTTCGGTTGGATTTTCTGTTGTATCAGTTGAGTTTTTTGTTGTGTCGGTCGGATTTTCATTTTCGTTAGTTTGATTAGTCTTGTTCTCGTCTGTTGTCATTGCATTTCTTTCTTGAACTCGGGGCCTAACTTTTGTTTACATGCACATGTTGAATGCTTAGGTGGTGCAACGTTTGGCATTCTTGAACATGCGGCTTAAAACATAACCCTCACATTATGCCACATAATGCACACGTGTTAAAGATAGCAATTTGCGAATTATTCTTGGAAGTGGCTAATGCTTGGGGCTTTTCGCTTTTTTAACTTGGCATGGCGATGTTTGCGAGGATGGAAGTTATTACATCGCCTTGCGTTTTTTTATTCACATGCGCATCGTGAGATAAAGTTACGCGATGAGCAAGCACACACGGGGCAAGCTCGCGCACATCATCGGGCAAAACATAGCTGCGATTTTTAGAGAGAGCATATGCACGCGACATGGAAAGCAGTGCCAAACCACCGCGCGGAGAAGAACCCACCTTTAACTCAGATGTTCCTCGTGTGGCAGACACAATTTCTACGATGTATCGATAGACGGCATCGCTTACGTGGATTTTTTGAACAAGCTCGCGAACGCACAAAACGTCTTTACCACTCACCACAGCCTTAACATTTGCCTTGGCACTATCGCGCAGCTTCAACACACGCATTTCTTGTTGAAACTCTGGATAGCCTAAAGACAGCCTGATCATAAAGCGGTCAAGTTGCGCTTCAGGCAAAGGATATGTGCCGAATTGCTCTATCGGGTTTTGCGTGGCCAGCACCATAAAAGGCTCACTTAGTTTATATGTGTTGCCATCAACCGTCACCTGACGCTCTTCCATTGCTTCTAGCAGGGCGCTTTGCGTTTTTGCGCTGGCACGATTTATTTCGTCTGCCAAAACAAGATTGCTCATGATGCTTCCTG
>CAVEFW010000131.1:0-4157 GCA_963615035.1 Phocaeicola dorei | reverse complement strand
CCCTAGCACGCATTCCGAAACGATCACATGCCAAATAAACTGCATCAGCGCCAAACCTTATGGCTGCTTTCAGCTGATCTAGACCTCCTGTAGGTGCTAATAGTTCCATGCTTTGAATGTTCTCGCTTTCTTTTATTGCTGGTTGTGTTTGTATTGACTGTGCAACGGTGGCGTCGTGATGTCGTCGTGATGTCGTGGTGTCGTGGTGTTGCGCAACAGTGGGGCACCGTAAGGTTTCATAATGCGTCATGGGGCGCCATTAAAACATTTCGCAAAAAAATACCACAAGTGCAAAGATAGTTTGTGAATTTATAACAAAGCCACAACGCAGTCGAACTTCTCCAGCCCCGATTTTGCAGGATTTCGTGAATCTACAATCTGAATTTTGCAGGATTTTGGGCAATCTCCAACCCGAATTTTGCAGGATTTCGCGATTTTACAACCCGAATTTTGCAGAAACCCGATGTTAAGAGTATAATCCCAACTAAACACAAAACTTAGGAGCAAAAATGCTGAAACGAAAAATCACAGACCAACTTTTGCAATGGAAAAAAACCAGAACAAAACAGGGGCTTTTGTTGACGGGTGCACGCCAGGTGGGAAAAACCAGCAGCATCGAAAATTTCGCTCGAGAAAATTATGATGCAATGATAAAGATTGATTTCGTGGAGCAACCCACCGCCATAGATTTGATAGGCGAAGCCAAAGACATCGACGATTTAATTATCAGAATTACGTCCATCTCCAATAAACCTTTGACGCCGAACAAAACTCTCCTATTTTTTGACGAGGTGCAATGCTGTGGAGATGCCATCACCTGGATGCGATATCTTGCATCTGATGGGCGCTTCAACGTGATTTATTCGGGGTCAATGCTTGGCGTTGAGGCTTATGATTTCAGGTCTCTTCCAGTGGGAACCATCGACATAGTTGAAATGTTTCCCCTCGACTTCGAAGAATTTTCCTGGGCATTTGGCACAGATGGCGCACTCTGGGATATCCTGCGAGAATGTTTCGCAAAAAAACAGGAAGTTCCAGAATATCTGCACGACAGATTTATCGACATGTTTTGCAAGTATGTGCTGGCGGGAGGCATGCCTGAGGCGGTTCAACTATTCGCTGACACAAACGATACGGCAGCCATGCGCCAGCGTCAGGCGGGCATTCTTAACACATATCGAGCAGACATCACACACTACATCACCGAAAAAAAACATGCGCAAAATGTGAAGACAATTTACGATGCTATGCCCGCTCAGCTAAACAAAGAAAACAAGCGCTTCATAATATCTGGAATTGACAAAAAACGACGCTTTGAAGATATGCAATCGGATTTCGACTGGCTCGTTAATGCGGGTGTTGCGCTTCCTGTGAAACGTGCGCGTGAAGCGTCGTTTCCGCTCGGGCTGAGCAGAGAAGATAGCTATTTCAAGTTTTACTTAAATGACGTGGGGCTTTTGTTTTCCACTTTCTCGCAGGCAGAAGTGCAAAACATAATCACAAATGCACCCGACATAAACTTTGGCTCTGCGTTTGAAAATGTGGTGGCGCAGGAGTTGCGCGCACACGGGCACGCCAACCTTTTTTACTTCAACAACAAAAAAATAGACGAGGTTGACTTTTTGCTTGAAGACGGTCATGAGCCAAAAGTGTTTCCCGTCGAAGTGAAGTCTGGAAAATATAGCACCAAGCATGCCGCGCTCAATAGGCTCATGCAAGCATCCAACTATCACATTGAACGCGCGTTTGTTTTGCGCAGAGGCAACCTCGCACAAAGCGAGGCAAACAACAAAATTACTTATCTGCCGATATATATGTGCGCATTTTTGTAGCGGCGTTTGTGGCGCGCGTGATATATGCAGACTTAAAGAATGTCCGCAGGATTGCCGCGCGAATCCCGCGGGTTGTAAAACTCCGCACACTCAAACCTCGAGATTCTTGTATAAATCGCGCCATCTAATGTGGCGGATTCTTGTATAATTTTTGCACTTCAATGTAGCGGATTCTTGTTTAACCGCATGTAAACGGCACAAAATGAATCTCATGTAAATTTGATTTAAATTCACGATTTAGAAGCCTCCCACCTAAAGAAAAAAGTAACTTTCATTCAAAATACTTTATATTTTTATCGTTTGTGGTTTTATAAAGTATTTTGTATATTCTGCCCTCAATATAAAGTGCGCAATCTAAAATTAAATGCGGAAGGCGCAAGACCTAGAAACCTACGACCCAAGGAATTATCCATGCAAATCACTACCCCGCACTTTGAAAGAAGGTGACTTTTCACTATGTGGACGAATGCATATTCTTGTGAAGACATCGGGCAGTTTTTGCGTGAGGTGCGCCGTTCTCGCGGCATCACGCAGGCACAGATGGCCGAGCAGCTAGGATTTTCTGCGGTAACACTTTCTGCGTTGGAAACAGGTAAAAATGTGTCGTGTGCAAAGGTGGAAAGATATCTGCAATTCCTAGGTTTTCGCATGGTAATTGTGCCAAAAAGCGCCAATGTGAAGGTGAAGCCATGAGAGTTTTGGATGTATACCTGGCAGATGAACTTGTGGGGCACATCACAGAAAACCACAAGGGTGGCAGATTTGAATATGCTCCTGAAATTGCGAAGACGCACGCGGGAAAGCCCCTGCTCTCGCTTGCATTCCCCGTAAAAAAAAACCCGTTCGGCGAATCAAAAACTTCAAACTGGTTCAACGGTCTTTTGCCAGAGGGTGCGCGCCGCGAACAAACGTGCAGAAGCCTAGACATCTCAACCTATGACTGGATTGGTCTTTTGTCTCAGATTGGCTGGGAATGCGCTGGTGCGGTGCGCATCTTCGATCAAGATAGCAAACACATTTGCAAGGATAAGGCGGATTATGAAAGCATTTCTGACACAGAACTCGCAGAGAAACTCTCCAATATGCGACAGCACTTGCCCAACCAAAATAGTAACTTTTTTCGCATGTCGCTAGGTGGCTTTCAAGAAAAACTCTGCGTTAAAATGCCTGCAATTTGTAAGGGTGCGAGCCATGTGAGTACTGAGGATGTAATGCTGCCTGTTTTTGACGCGCCCAGTACTCATATCTTGAAGCCTGAAAACACAGCCGAATATCCAGGTGCGGCAGAGAGCGAAGCATGGGCTATGACGGCAGCGAGTTTTGCGACGAAAACCTCACGCGTGGCACTTCTGGATATTCAAGATGCGCCACCCGCGCTCGTGGTGCAACGTTTCGACAGAGTGCCTGCGAACAATTCAAAGTTTCCTTTGCGCACACATCAAGAAGATGCATGTCAAGCACTAGGATTAGCTCCGCAGGATAAATATGCCAATACGCCCAACCCGAAAGGGGATGACCCGACATATCTGGCGATAGTCAACCTGCTTTGCAAATTCGCGGAAAATCCGCAACTTGAAATGCGCAATCTTCTTGAACAGCTAACGGTAAACCTTGCGCTTGGCAACTGGGATGCGCACGCAAAAAATATTGCGTTTCTATATCAGGTGCCCACAATTCCTACGCTCGCACCTTTGTTCGATGTCGTGCCTATAGCAGAGGTGGAGCCACGCACGGAATTCGCCTCGATGCGCGTCAATGGTCAAATAAGAGTGCATCAAATTACGCGCGCCGATGTAGTCGCCGAAGCACAATCGTGGGGCATGAGTGCAAGTTGTGCAAACACAACAATCGATGAAGTTCTCTCAAAACTAGAAGAAGGTGCCCTTGTTGCGTCAGAGATGTATCCAAGTGCTGCTGCGCGTCATAAAACTCCCACACAAGAGCGCATCAGGCGTTTGCAATAAAAATTCTAGTGCAAGGGTGTGGGTGTGGCGAATTTTCGCGCAACGCGCAACTCTGTGCAACCCCCCCCCACAACCCGCACACGCAACCTCAAAAAATAAAGGGGCTTGCCTAGAATAGACCAATAAAAATGGTTAAAATAGGCATATGATCAGCAAGAATAAATATATAAAAAGTGCGAAACTTATCTGACAAGAAAATTTAGGGAAATTTTGAAGCTTTTTTGCGTTGATATTCCAGATGTATCAAAAAAGACGTTAATGCAGGTCATAGATGGCAAAGTTGAAAAGAATGCGGTAATGTATACAGATGGTTTTAGATCATATGATGGGTTAGTTGATTGGGGTTATGCAAAAAATCGAT
>CAVEFW010000130.1:0-3799 GCA_963615035.1 Phocaeicola dorei | reverse complement strand
ATATGTATGGAAGCGAGCGCGTGATGTTTGGAAGCGATCACCCCATGTGGAGCCCTGCGCGTGAGTGTGATTTGATTGCCAAAGTTGGCTTGAGCGCAAAAGAGCTTGAAAATATCACGTGGCACAATGCAGAGAAATTTTTGGGAAGAGCGATATAGCTCCGAAATGTAGTTCAGTTTGAAATATAGTTCAATTAGAAGTGAAATGGGCTATGAATTAGGGTTTGCAGGAGGAGTTGGATGTGATAACCCTTGGAACGCGCGAGGTTGACGTTTGTCTTCTGCTCCTAAAACATCGTCGAACAAAAATCGCAGTTTCATGAGACCGTCAACTTGGCGCCAATCTATTGCCCAGTTATAGAGAAGCTCTAAGTAATGAAACACGGGCGCCGCCCTTTGCGCCATGTGGAGCTGAAAACAACAGCTCACACACGGTGTGGCTATGGCGTTTGCGCCCGCATCTAGAGCCTCTTGACCGTTTATGCGCGCACACTTGTCTGCAGCCTCTATTTTGCCTGCTGCGCGAGGCAGGCTGCCGCAACAGATGCTTTTTTGTTTACAGTGCGCGGGATCCACCCAAAGATCTTTCGGCATTATCTCGCGAATGCCTCGCGCAAATTCGCCTGTGTCTCTGTCAGGGCAAGAATCATGGATGGCAAATTTTACTTGTGGTGCTTGAGCGATTGCACGTTCAAATGTGGCTTCATCAGTAATCTCTCCCGAATACCATTTATCCTCTGCCAGTTTTCGTGCAAAAATTTGTTGGGCTGTTTGAGTGTTTACTCTATAACCCAAGCGCACCAAAACTTCTGGCAAGGTGACCACGCTCACCCCGCTCATGCGCGCATCGCGCGCAAACGCAGCACGCAGGGCACCCACACAATTGGGGCACGCGCAAATAAAACGCGTGCAACCCACCTGAGCTATTCTGTCTATCAGCTGTTTTTCAAATGCGGCACGCACCTCGTCGCCATTTTTTTCGTAGGTAAGAATTTTTCCGCAACAAAGAAGCGACATGCCGTGAATTTCGCCTGCTTGCATGAGCGTGTCGTGCACCGCCTTTACAAGGGGCAGCGCGTAATTAACAAACGAACAGCCAGGAAAAAATATGCTTAAAGGTTTTTGGTGCTGTGCGGGCGGCTGAGCACCAAGCTCTTCAACAGTGGTTTTCAGCCCAGGATATTCGCAGGTAACCTTTGTGTTTGCCAATATGTCGTTGAATGTAAACGTTTCCATTTTCTGCTCCGTCGTGTAACATCCAAGCAAGTATAAATTTTTTTGGAATTTGCGTCAAAGCGTGCGCGGTTTACATTTCTTACTTACTGCGAGCGCAGCTGCCTTGCGCGTGGCTGTTTATGCGTTTGCGACAGTTTGAAGCAAGCGAAAAATGAAAGCTGGAAAGTGTTCGCTGCGACGTTTAGTTTTTTGCGCCTCCAACACCCTAGAAACAAAATGCCAAAACGATGCCTTGAGAATTGCCTGGGGAACAATAGACGTCAGGGTCGCCATCTTTTGATACACACCTAAATAAACCTCGGTAAAGATCTTTCGAGCGTTGTACCCATGCACTACTCGCCAAAGCCTCTCCAGTCCGTCCCGAAAACCCGCATACATTATTACCCGCACGAGTGTGCATAGCAAGAGATCCATAATACCCATAAATAGCGCTCACCTTCTTATAACCCCAATAAGCATATTGCGCACCTTCAGATCCCTTGTATTCAGAATAACCTTGGGAATAATATTTTGTATTTTCATCTAGGGCAGTAAGAAAGAATTTATCGGTTGTTTTTATCATCGTGCTATCATCAAGGGAATAAGCGCGCTCGAGCTTCGAGTATTTTTCAACGCTCATTATCGCGCTCGTGAAGTTTGAGTTAAATTTATTGTATACAAAGCCACCTTCTTGCAGGGCACCTCTCAAATAAGAAGCGCCCCAGCCACCCTTAGAAGAACCACTACCATCACCGTCAGTATACCCAATGTATGCAGGCTTTTTGTAATCCCATGAGGTTATCTCACTCGTAAAATCTGTTGATGGTTGCAAGGGTCTGGGCAACATATGTGTTGCTTGGAAAGTAAGCGTAGATGAGTCGTAGATATTGCTATTTGTTTCCGACGAGATAGATGACTGGTGAACCCCCACTTGAACGATGCGAAACTCCACATATTTATTTGCATTATCAATCTGCACAATATTGTTATTCACTGCGTATCGATATACCTCATTTTCGCTATCTGCCACATATGTCATGCCTTTATCCAAGTTTGCCTCATCTACCCAGTCTTGCGCGCCTGTGCCCCAGGTGACATAGAGATGAACCTGATCGGCACACATGTAGTTGTAGTATTCATAGGCAGTGGGTTGCGTGGTTTCATCAGGTGCCTCTGTGAGTTCCGCGCCACCGAGCTCTGTTCTTATCTTTTCCACATCTGCTTGAATTTCTGCGGCAGTTTTTATGATGTTCCAGTTATCCGCAACGTATTCGTTGGTGGTCGAGTCGCCTTGAGACACTTTAGCCCATTGCATCCAGTAGGGGCATATAGCCGAGGTTTCAGGACTTGCGACTATCCAGTTGGCATAGAGCGTTTGGTTCTCAGGCATATCGTCGCTTGTCATGGTGTCAAAATCCCACTTGTTTTCTGGTGTGCATGCGGAATCGGTATACCAACCCTCCAAGGTAAGCCCGTGAGCCTTATCCCCCGCACTCGTGATAGTTACACTTGTAGGATTGCTCAGTTTTTGACCATTGCTTACTTTTTGATCGCTTGCGCTGCCGCGCCCGTGCGTGTCAAATTTAATTGTTTTTGTGATGCTTGCATAAAGTGAAGTGTCTTTATCTATCGTGGCATCTGATATGCCATTAGTGAACGTGAACTTATGCGTGAGTTCTTTGTCGGTATACCAACCGCCAAACTCGAATCCAGGCTTGCTAGGATCGTCTGGTTGTTCAACTTTTGACCCAGGCAACACCACTTCACTTTTTGCAAGTTTGTAAGGCGCATCTCCTGTGCTATAGAAGTTTACAGTTGCGGTCGGCTCCGTATAAATAGTAATGGCGGGGCGCACGCCAAGCGATGTGTTATATACCCATGTGCCTTGCGTTTCCAATTTGCCTGATGGGCCAACTATCTGAACACGCGTCACACTGTCATAACTAGACGCATCACGAGTCCACCAACTTGTACCAGAAAGGTTCCAGCCTGTATAGGCACTATAATACTTATGCTTTGAAACCTTGTCGGTGGGAAGAGCATCAGCTTCGCTTGCGCTGAGCAAGTATACAAAATCGCGAGTTTCTTTTTCTGCAGTAAGAATATGAGAGTTCACGATGAGCGCGCGCTCAGCATCGCTAAATGCAGTTTTATAGTAACCTGTTGTTTCATCGTTAAGAGAAGTGCGCAAAGAACAATCTGCCCATATATTGGTGACATTATCTTGGTCTGCCTCGTCATCGAACTTTTCGCCCCCGCTTACTGCTAGTCGCACAAGATCTAGTTTGTGATTATCAATATCTTCATTTCTTATAACCCACTCACAACCTGCAAAGTAGATATGCCCGCACCTCGTGCATTTTTCAATGAGCGGATTTCCTTCAGGGTTGCGCATTTCACCATAAGCTTCGCGTGTGTGCCCCGGCGCTGATTTAGTAACGTTATATGTGGCCTTACATATTTCACACTTCGCATTTGTATATGTTGTGCTCGCTTCACAATCGCAAAAAGCAGCCTCTTTTGAATATCCGCAAGAATAAGTTGTATCTCTATTATGTAATTGATACACACCCTCTGAATTGGTT
>CAVEFW010000129.1:0-10525 GCA_963615035.1 Phocaeicola dorei | reverse complement strand
GTAACTTTTGAGCGCGATTGATTAAATAAAAGCAAATAAACAATAAATCAAGAGGTTAAAAAATGGGTAACAAGAAAATTAAAGCGGCAGTTGTTGGGGCGGCAGGTTTTGCTGGAATAGAAGTTGTAAGAATTTTATTAAACCACCCTGCCTTCGATGTTGTTTTTGCCACATCCGACGCAAATGCAGGCGAAAAAATTTCAAGCACATATCCCGCCTTCGCTGGCGCAACAGACATGAAATTTTGCAAAAACGATGAATTTCTAAATGCCTGCGTGGGCAATGTTTGCGAGTGCGAAAATGTGGAATCTCACGAAAGCGCAACACTTCATAAAAACGCAACACTACACGAAGATGCAACACTTCACGAAGATGCAACACCCTACAAACACGCAACGCCCCAAAAAACAGGCGTTTGTGACATTGCTTTTTTGGCAGTGCCTCACACAGCAGCGCTGCCCATTGTTCCTCGTTTGCTAAAAGTGGGCGTGAGCGTTATCGACTTATCGGCAGATTTCAGATTAGACGACCCAGAAATATATGAGGCGTGGTATAACACGAAACACACATCGCCCGAACTTTTGAAAAAACGCGCGTTTGGCTTGCCAGAGTTATTTAAAACAGATATGCAAAAAGTGGCGAAAAAGCACGCAGCGGGAGAGGCTGTGTTGGTTGGGTGTGCGGGTTGTTACCCCACTGCCACAAGTTTGGCGGCGGCACCTGCCATGCGCTCTGGCTTGGCAAGCAAGCGCGGAGTTGTTGTGGCTGATGCAATAAGCGGTGTTAGCGGTGCTGGAAAGAGCGCAAATGCACGCACACACTTTTGTTTTGCAAACGAAAACTTGGAAGCTTACGGCATATCTAACCACAGACACACGCCAGAGATTGCACAGATATTAGGACTAGATTGCAGCGCGGAAGGCGCAGGTGCAAAAGCTTTGCAAGTAAGCAACGCATCAGCGGGCATGGAAAATGAAACATCGGTTGAGCACGACGCGCAACAAGGCGCAAACGCAAAAGCGCAAGACAGCACAAAAAACCTCAAGTTGGTGTTTACGCCTCACCTAGCCCCGCTAAATCGCGGATTGTTATCCACGGTAAACATTCCTCTTGACCCAGATGTGCCCGCGCCCACACAAAAACAGATAGACGATATTTATTCACAGTTTTACAAAGATGCGCCTTTAGTTAGCTATATGGGAGCAAAAAGCCCGCGCACTGCCAGCGTTTCTGGCACCAGTCGCGCACAAGTTTCAGCAACACTGAACGCTTCGGCGCACACGCTTATATGCGTTGGTGCTATCGATAATTTGGGTAAAGGAGCCGCAGGTCAGGCTGTTCAGTGCGCCAACATCGTGTGCGGTTTGCCCGAAGACGAGGGGCTTTGTGCGATTGCTTGCCCCATTTAGCGAAAACTTGTAAAGCAAAAGGAAAAGCATGAAACAAGACATAAAACCAATATACGAAAGTTTTTTGGAAACGAGCGATTTTTCAAGTGAAGCGGAAATGCTAGAACTTGCCGCAAACATCGCCACAGCTTCGCAACTCGACGCAGCCAAACAAAACGCCGATGCGCAAGTGCCCGCAGCTCCAACAACGTCAACAACGCAGGCGTCCTCAACACCCACAACGCACACAGCGACGCACGCACCCGCAACAACGCAAACGCCCACAGCACCAACAACAGAGACACCCGCAACATTCATAAAAACTCCGTTTGGCAAAATATCACATGCAAGCGGGGGAGTTGCGGCTGCTCCTGGGTTTCGCGCGTCTGGCGTGCACGCAGGTTTTCGCGAAGACCCAGACCGCTTGGATTTCGCGCTAGTTTTGGCAGACGATGTGTGCGCGGCTGCTGCAACTTTCACGCAAAACGTGTTTTGCGCAGCACCCGTGAGCGTGTCGCGTGCGCACCTGAACAACAAACAATATGGGTCTGCACGTGCGCTAATAATCAATTCAGGTAACGCAAACGCAGCAACAGGAGACGTGGGGTTGAAAACTGCTGAGAAATCGGCGAGCATTGCGGCAGACATCATCGGGTGCAACCCCGAAGATGTTTTGGTGGCATCCACTGGTGTGATTGGGGTGCATTTGCCGCTAGAACCTTTCAGCGAAGGCGTGAAAATGGCGCTCGACATAGCCTCGAACACCGAAGATGCTGCTCTAAGTGCCGCGCGTGCCATCATGACCACAGACACATTGCCAAAGCAAGCAGCGTGTTCGTTTAGCATAGATGAACCCGAATATGCTGGGAAAACGTTTACGGTGGGAGGCATGGCGAAAGGCTCTGGCATGATTATGCCTAACATGGCCACCATGATTTGCGTTATAACCACCGACGCACCTATAAGCGATTACTATCTTCATAAGGCACTAAAAGAAGCTGTGAGCGAAAGTTTCAATAAAATTACTGTGGATTCTGACACTTCCACAAATGACAGTTGCTTTATTTTTGCGAGCGGCACGCCAGACGTGCCAGAGTTCAAGCCTGCCTGCGAAAACGACAGCCTAGAAAACAATAGCCTAGATGGCGACGTCGCAAGCGCGCAAACAATCAACATTTTAGCCAATGCAAACAGCGCATGCAGCGCAAAGAAAACAAACAATGCCCCCGCCAATGCCTATTCGCAGTTTTGCATCGCGTTGCGTGCGGTGTGCGACGCGCTGGCTCGTCAAATGGCGGCAGATGGCGAAGGTGCCACGCGACTTGTGAGCGTGCGTGTGTTTTGTGCGGCAAACGATGACGATGCCGATGTTGTGGCGCGCACTATCGCCAACAGCCCGTTGGTGAAAACCGCCATCTATGGTCACGATTGCAACTGGGGCCGCATAGCGGCGGCGGCTGGCAGAAGCGGGGCGGTGTTTAATCAAAGCGATGTTGACATAGACATCATGGGCATTCCAGTGTGTCGCAGTGGCTTAACAGTTGAATTCAGCGAAGATGAAGCACTCAAACGCTTTGAAAACAAAGAGATAACAATCGATATAAATCTTGGCGCGGGCGGAGCACATACGCGCATCTGGACGTGTGATTTTACGCATGAATATATAACCATAAACGGCGATTACCGCACGTAAAAAGGCGACATGAAGTGAAAAAGTTCGCCTCATGAAAACAGTGGGAAACAAAAAAAAGACACAAAGAGCAATAAAATCTCGCACGTAAAAGCACGTAAAATCAAGCACAAAAACAAAAGCAACTTCGCCTCGTAAAAACAGCAGAAAGCAAAAAACCAAAAAAAGGAAGCAAATGTTATACGACAAAGACACAAGACCCGAACACGTGTCCACACAAACAGCCGAGGTGCTGGTGGAAGCCATGCCGTGGATAAAAAATTGCACGGGAAAAACCATCGTCGTTAAATATGGCGGTGCTGCGATGGTGGACAAGCAGTTGCGCCAAAGCGTCATGGCAGACATCGTGTTGCTAAAACTCATCGGCGTGAAGCCCATCATCGTGCATGGCGGGGGCAAGGCAATATCGAACGCCATGAATAAAAACAACCTCGAAGTTCAATTCATCAACGGTCAGCGCGTAACCACGCCTGAAGCCATGAAGATTGTGCGCGAGGTTTTGGTGGGCAGCGTTAACCAAGAGCTGGTTCAAGAAATGAATGAGCACGGAAACATAGCAGTGGGGCTCTCTGGCGCAGACGCGGGCACAATCATCGCCGAGCAAATGGACGAGGCGCACCAGCGCGTGGGGCGAGTGGTGCAAGTGAACACGGCTCTTATCAACAATTTGGTGCAAGCCGATTTTATCCCCGTGATTGCAAGCATAGCCATGGGCGAAGACGGCGAGGCGTTCAATGTGAATGCAGACGTTGTGGCAGGCGCAGTGGCTGCGGCAATAGGGGCAGCAAAGGTGGTTTTCCTAAGCGATGTAGACGGCTTATACGAAAATTTTGAAGACAAATCTACGTTTATTTCTCGTTTGACTATCGATGAATGCGCCGAAATAGTGAAGAGCAAAAGCGTTTCTTTGGGAATGATTCCCAAATTGCAAAGCTGTGTTCATGCGCTTGAAAATGGCGTTCACCGCGCGCACATGATAAATGGCACCACGCCACATGCGCTTTTGTTGGAACTTTTAACAGACAAAGGCATAGGCACTATGGTCACAAGCGCAGACAATGGCGAACCCCACACAGAACACCTAAGCGAATTTGCACAAAGGCTCACAGCGCGAGGCACAATAGAGCGATAAGAGCGATAAAATGTCAAGGAAAAATGGCGCAGAGCAACTTTATAACAACAAATTCACAACAACAAATTCATAACAAATGGCAAAAGTTAACTAGGAGAAACATCATGAGCACAAACGATTTAGAAACTCAACAAAAATTGGAAGATAGATATGTGATGCACACTTTCGCGCGAAAGCCCGTGGAATTTGTTTCGGGCAGCGGCATGAAATTGCAAGATAGCGAAGGGCGTGAATACCTAGATTTCATCGGTGGCATAGGTGCTTGCAGTTTGGGCCATTGCCCAGAAGTGGTGGTGCAGGCGGTGCAAAACCAGGCGAAGCGGTTGATCCACGTGAGCAACTATTATTACATAGAAAAGCGCGGACAGTTGGCAAAGCTGATTTCAGATTTGCTGAACGAATGCGACACGGGCGCAGCCGTCAACACTTGCGCCGCGGGCACGGCCCCCGATGGTGAGCGCGCCGCGGGCGCAAGTGGCGCAGCCACCAGCTCTTGCGCCGCAGGCACAGAAGACACCGCCGCATCCAACACCGAACCTTGGCAAAGCTTTTTCGCCAACTCTGGCGCGGAAGCAAACGAGTGTGCCATAAAGCTGGCGCGCCTTTACGCTCGTCGCGCATGGGTGAAAAACGGCGGCGAGATCACAAAAAGCCCGCGTGCCATCGTGGTTTTGGAACACAGCTTTCACGGGCGCACGCTCGCCACGCTTGCAGCTACAGCACAGCCCGTAAAGCAAGAATGGTTCAACCCTCTAGACCCTGCTTTTTTAACAACTCCTGCAAATGATGTTGAAGCTCTAGAGCGCTTGTTCGATGAATTTGGCAATCAAATTTGCGGCGTGCTCATCGAACCCATTCAAGGGGAATCCGGTGTGCACCCGCTCACGCCAGAATTTATGAGCGCCATCAGGTCTCTCACACAGAAAAACGATGCTTTGATGATATGCGACGAAGTGCAATGCGGCATATATCGCGCAGGAAAACACCCCTTTGCCTTTCAGCATTTCAACGTTGTGCCAGACATCGTTTCCATGGCGAAAGGCATCGGTGGTGGCGTGCCGAGCGGCGTGTGTGCGGCACGCGCGAGTGTGGCCGTGGCCTTTGAGCCAGGAGATCACGGCTCCACATTTGGCGGCAGCAATTTGGCGGTAAGTGCCATGCTCGCAACGCTCACAGAGCTTTCCACATCGCCTAAAAATTATGCCAACCACGTGAATTGTGTGGGGGAATATTTCCGCCAGCGCTTGGCAGATGTGAGCGTGTTTGAAAATGTGCGTGGCATGGGGCTTATGATCGCCACAGACCTAACAGACAGCGTAAAACTCAGCGCTCCAGAAATTGTGAGTGCAGCCTTGGGCGTTGGGTTGGTGCTAAATTACACGGGACCAAAAACACTGCGCTTTTTGCCTCCGCTAATTTGTGAAAAAACAGATGTAGATGTTTTGATTGAAAAATTGGTGCCGCTAGTCAATCACTCGGAGTAAAAAATGGGCAAACGACAACTAAGACACAATGCAATCCGCGAGATCATTCGCACTTCACGCATAAAAACACAGAAGCAACTCTCGGCGAAGTTGCGCGATCTAGGTCATGCGTGCACACAGGCCACTATGTCGCGCGACGTGGAAGACATGGGCCTAATAAAAGACGAACGCGGATATTACGCCTTGCCCGAGGAATTGCGTTTGGCAAAACTGGTGGCGCAGTTGGTGATAAGCGAGGAATATGCTTGCAACATCGTGGTGGTGAAAACGGAGCCAGGGGCGGCGCAAGGGGTGTCTGCGGCACTGGATGCTGCCGTGTTGAAAGGAGCGCTCGGCACCGTGGCGGGCGATGACACCATAATGATAGCCGCAACATCTGAGGAAGCGGCAGAAGATTTAACAAAACAGATTCACGCATATCGCAAGTGATTTATGAATGAGCCTGTCTTGCAAAAGACTGCTGCGCAACAATCTGTCGCGAAACCTCGTTGCACAAAACCCCGCTGCACAAAACCTTGTTGCAAAAAAACTGCTGCGCGAAAGTTTGTTGTGCGAAAGTTCGCTGTCAACAACAGCTTTGTTTGTCCGTAAACAACAGTTTTGTTTGTGTTTCTTGTTTATTTCAACAGATTTTCAAAAAATTAGGATAATTTTGAGTTGAAGCGGAAGCTTGCCGCAGCGAAAACCAAGCAAAAAAACCAAGCAAAAACCGCGAGCCACAAACGCAGGTACACGAAACACAAAAAGCATCTACAGCACAAAAAGAAAGCGGAAGGTAGCCATGAAAAAATTTAAGTCAGACACACCAAACAAAAAAACAAATGCGCCTAAAGGTGCGCTTAAAGGCAAACATTCAAAGGGAAGGGCAAACGCCAAAACCAAAGTTATGGCAATTTGCATGAGTGCAATCTTTGCGATGTGTGCGTTTGTTGCGGGGTGTTCGAGTGTGCCTGGCATGAGCGCGGCAACAAATGCAAACACAGAAACGCCTGCCGAGCAAAATCGCGCCTATATGACTAAGATAAACCAAGCCATGACCAACCTTGAAACAAACCTGACCAGTTTCACAGAAGCTGTTTCACGCGGCGACGCCATAAGCATGAAAACTCAATCTGATAAAGCCATGAATGCGCTAGACGAAGTAAAGAGCGTTGAGGCGCCAGATGCCCTGAAAGATGTTAAGACGAAATATGACAGCGGCATCGACAATCTTAAAAGTGCTCTTTCTCAATATGTAGATCTATATACCAGCGGTGCTGAAATCACACAAGACTCCATAGCACCCATTCAACAACTATACGATGCAGGCGTAGCTTCGCTTAAAGAGGCAGACGAAAGCGTTGCAAGCTTAAGTTAACATTCACTAACATTCCTCTAATTTACAAAAAAGGAAAAGCATGAATCAACCACAAAACAGCATAGATAACAATGCGAATGTTCAGGGGGCACCTGCCAATGGTGCATCTGCCAACCTCAGCAATAAAAGGTCTGCGGGGCATCGCGCATTCACAGTTATAGGCGTTGTTTTGTGCGTCATCTTGATTCCCATCGTGATTATAAATTGCACTCTTATTGCCAAACAATTTCTTGGCAAAGACAAAGTGCCCAGTGTGGGTGGCGTTTTCCCGATGATTGTGCTTACAGATTCCATGGCGGGCACATTTGATGGCGGCTCTCTTCTGTTTTGCAAAACTGCTGACGCAAAAGACATAAAGGTGGGAGACATCATCTGTTATTTTGACCCGTCGGGCAATGGCACAACCACCACCACTCACCGCGTGAAGGAGATCCAGACAGACGATGCTGGCAACATCAGTTTCATAACGAAAGGCGACGCCAACAACACCGAAGATAAATTGCCTGTTCCTGCAAGCAAATTGGTGGGAACGTATTGGTTCCACATTGCGGGTCTGGGCTCTGTTGCAATGTTTATGCAAACAACGCCTGGGCTAATCATCTTCGTCATCGTGCCCATTTTGTTGTTGGTTATATATGACATCATCCGTCGCAGACTATACGACAGACAAAAAGACAGCGAAACAAGCGCTCTCGAAGAAGAGCTTCGAGTGTTGCGTGCGCAAAAGGCGGCGCAAGATGCAGGCAATGCGCAACGCTTGCAAAACGTGCCGAGCGTGCAAGTGCCACCGCAACCACAAGTTGCGCCCGCGCAGAATATTCAACCACAACAAAACCCGCAACCTCGCGTGCAGCCAACGACAGACAAACAGCAGCAGCAACCACAAAAGCCCCAAGGAAACCCTTGGGCGTGAGTTCGCTACATAAAACCACATAAAGCAACACAAAGCCACATGAAACCAAATAAAGCCGCATAAGACCGCGTAAAACCGCCACATGCGGACTAACAAAGCCACACAAAGGTGCACCAGTCCCCAAAACCCCAAAAACCCAAAACTCAAACACACGTCGGCAAAATTTTAGACACTTGCTAGGTGCTTTTTGTGTGCATGTGGCGTATAATTTCAGTTACATTGCCCGTAAGGTCACGCTTATAGGCGGAGTACACATATAAATTTGATTCTGTTTCGCAGAATCGACAAAGAAACTTTAATGAAGGGAGTTAAACATTATGACAAAGAACAAAGCAATGCGTTTGGGCTCTGTAATGTTGGTGCTGGCTTTGCTGACAACGTGTGCAATCAGCGGAACATTTGCGAAGTACACCTCCAGTTCCACAACACAAGACAATGCTCGTGTGGCATATTGGGGCTTCGCTAAATCAGACGCCACTACTCTTAGTTTGTTTGACCACAAAGATGGCAACGTTACGTCGGGAGGTGAAGTTGACGGGGTTTCCAAAGTGATTGCACCTGGCACAAAAAATGATGGTGTCACAATTTCTTTCAACTACACTCCTCTAAACACAACAGTGAAAGCACCTGAGGTTGCATACAGCTTTGATGTAACAGCAACAAATGAAGGCGACACTACGTTTTTAGACAGCGCAGACGGCTTTAAATGGACGCTGAAAGTTGGAACCGAAGAAAAATCTGTGGCCACAACAGCTGCCCTGCTTTCCGAATTAAATAAACTGTCTGTTGCAAGCGTTAGCGCAGGAACATTGCCTTCAACGATTGCTAACACAGACGGGTCTTTGAAAACAGTTACAATTGGTTGGTCTTGGGATTATGAAGCAGACGGAGAAGAAACAGCCAAAACTGCACGTGACACACAAGACACTGGTCTAGGCAATGCAAACGAAACAGATCTTCAAAACATTAAACTGAAGATTGTTGCAGGTGCCACTCAAAAAGACTAATTGAAGCCAACACCTCTCCTTTTGTTTGCGTGGCGAAAGAGGAGGAGAGGAGGTTTCTTGGAGTGTTTGTGTCCAACAAGCGAAAAAAAGAGATGTGCCCATAAAAAACAAAAGAAAGAGGCCAACGTGGAAAAACGAACAAACACCAAAACAGGAGTGTTAGGCATAAGCGTGGCAATTTTGTTTATCGTTGCCGTGCTCACGTTTCCTTATGCCTTTAATCTGTCTTGGGCACTTCCTGGTGCCAGTGCCGACAGAACACTTACATACACCACAGGAAACCTCACTTGGGATTCCGCCACAGACATCGATGAATCTGGCGCCATTCATCTAGATTTGTTTAAGTCGTCATACGAAGGCGCAAGCGCTACTTCTGCCGATGGTGAAAACATCGTGGCACCAAACACCTCGAACTCAAAGGATGTTCGCCTGAAAAACGATACGGGAAATGAAATTGAATATAGTGCTGTGCTCTATCGCTTAGACAACAGCACATCCACCATTCAAGCAGAAGTGGTTGGCGGGGCAGCTGCCACAGACTATGTGTTGCCCGAAGGCGTTTCGCAAGACAAAGTGGTCAACGCAATCGGCGGCACCGTGCAGGGAAACAACACTCAGATAATGGCGATAGACTGGGCTTGGGATTTATATGTAAACGATGAAAACGATGTGGCCGACACAAGTGCGGGCAACGATGGCGAAAATCAAAACGTGGGCTATGGATTATATGTTGTTGTGGTCGAGCCAGACCCCGAGCCAACACCAGACGATGGTAACACAAACAAAAACGAAAACACAAACACAAACACAAACGACAACACGAACGGCAACACGAACAGGGAAGATAAGAAAGACGAAATAATCGACAACATAAATAACATTATCAATAAATATGAAAATGAAGATCGAAACATAAACACAGATGGCATAACAGGGCTTTTCAACAAAAACAACACCAACACTAAAAACAACGCAAGCACAATAGGCACGTTTAAGAGCAACACAAACACAAATACAAAAACCGCCAATAGCAAAGTGGTCGCACCAACTACAGGCGACAATTCGCAGTTTGCGCTTTTGTTTGCGCTGGCGCTGGCTTGTTGTTGTGCGATGGTTGCAATCATTTTGCAGAAATCTGTGAAGCGCGAAAGAAAAGCAACTGTTGCAAAAAGCGAAACACAGCAAAACACACATTGATAACGAAACGCAGCAAAACACACAGCAATAAATCCAACAAAAACAAAGCACCAAAAGCAACCAAAAAAGAAACTAAGATAAAGAGTTACTAGAAAAAGAAATAAGCATATATGCATGGATGATAAGACAAGAAACTTTGTACGCAGAGCTTTGCTTGTGGCGTTGGGAATAATGCTTGGCATAAATATTTATCTTCTCAATTCCGTGAGGACTGTGGGCAACCAGTTGCCGATGCCTTTTGAATATGGGCTTGCAACAGTTCAATCGGACAGCATGGCGCCCACGCTATCCAAAGGCGATCTATTGGTTGTCAAGCAAGCAGATTCGTATGCGGTGGGCGATGTTGTGGTTTATCAA
>CAVEFW010000128.1:0-5740 GCA_963615035.1 Phocaeicola dorei | reverse complement strand
GAGTGATTATTTAGGAAATTCGGGAGATTGTGACCCGTATTAAAGTAACGCGATCTTACGCGCTTGATCATCGAAGACTCTCGCCGTTCTAAGGTAATATTAAAACAACGCCACAACATGCATAAATTGCAGGGCGTTTGGAAAAACAGCCTTGAATGCCACGTTGCAAATGTTGGAGATTGGTTGTTGGTGTGGAGCGTAAAGGGAGACAGAGCATATCTTCAGCGCACAGGCACACACGATGAAATATTTAGGAAATAAGCGGTTTATTCACAAGATTTGAGCTTAACTGAATGGCGTAATTTTCGATCAGGTTTTCGTAATCCGCAGAATTCATCACCACAACATTAGCCGAAGGGTCTTTGCTTGTCACAATAATAGGGGCTCTCATTAAACAAGCTTGGTCACACAAAAACACAATATGCTCATCGTTGCAAAGCCTTATAAACTTGCACGCAGAAGTGCGCTTCGGATGTAGGCACTTGTTGTAACACCTTGTTCTTCTGCTTTGTTCTTGAGTGCAACTTTCATTCCGATGGGAACTTTTAAAGTAATAGTCGCAGTTTTCGGTGTTGAATGTTGCGGCTTTCCAGAAATGATTTTTGTTGTTTCAGAGTTAGGCAAAAACTCTCCATTTTCATAATGCTCACACCACGAATCAATGTCTTTATCAGTGAATGTTTTACCGTCAGCCGTTGAATATTTCATCGCTTTCCCCTTTCCGTGTTATCAATTTCCTTAAGAAACTTTTTCTGAACAGGCGACATCGCATGAAAAATTAACCACTTCACCGTCTGTTCTTCTTCGTTGAAGTGTTCTGTGTAAATCAATTCCACAGAATTGCCATTTTCTAAAAACCCGATGCTCATGAATTGCGAAGGGTTTTCATTGTTGTCTCTCACAATGGTCTTTACAACAGAGCTCCAAGCACACATTACTTCGCTTTCACTCAAATGTTTCAGTGCATTTGGATGTATGTCGGGCTCGTCATCAAAAGCAACCATTGCTTAATCCTTTCTTTGTCGCAATCAATTATATTACTTTATAAGTAACATTGATATGTAATATGAAATAATATTACAAAAGACTACAACAAGAAATACTACAAAAAGTTAACAACTTTTCTTTACAGGCAACATTTGCCATGAACTTGCTGGCGAAAAACGCCGCGCACGCGTTATACTTTGCGCTTTATTCACAAAACAACTGCAAAAACCAAGAGGTGTTTATACATATGTCAATCAACAAGTTGCCCAACACTGGTCCCGCGAAAGCATCTAGCGGCAACGCCGCCGCCAACAATAGTTCTCCCGCTGCCAAGAACGCCGCCGCCAGCAACAATTCACCTGTCGCAAGCAGTGCTACTGCAAACAACGCTGCTGCCAGCAATAACTCGCCCACCACAACCACCGCTGCCCCCGCAGACCGCGAACAGTTCGCCTCGCGCATAGGTTTCATATTGATCGCGGCAGGGTGTGCCATAGGCATCGGCAACGTTTGGCGCTTTCCATACATCACAGGACAATATGGTGGTGGCGCCTTCGTTTTGCTCTACCTAATTTTCTTGGTCATTTTGGGGCTTCCCGTCATGGTCATGGAATTTGCTGTTGGCCGCGCGAGCCAAAGAAGCGGTGCCTTGGCCTTTGACATATTGCAACCAAAGCGCACGTTTCACTGGTTTTCTTGGTGGGGCTATATCGGAAGCATGCTGCTCATGGTTTTTTACACCACCGTGGCTGGCTGGATGTTGGCATACGTGCCCAAAATGGCAGCTGGCGTGTTTAACGGCGCAGACAACAACGCTGCCGCCGATGTTTTTAATGCTCTGCTTGCAAACCCGCTGGAGTTAAGCGTGTGGATGTTGGTGGCTGTGCTAATCGGGTTTTTCGTATGCTCGCTGGGTTTGCAAAAAGGCGTAGAACGCGTAACAAAATGGCTGATGGCGTTTTTGTTCGTTGTGATGATAGTGCTTTGCATCCGCACAATGACGCTGGAAGGGGGCGCAGATGGCATTGCGTTTTATCTTCTGCCAGATTTCAGCAGGATGTTTGAAAACGGATGGTCGACATTCGGGGAAGCGTTGTATGCCGCCATGGGTCAGGCGTTTTTCTCACTGTCTGTGGGCATGTGTTCCATGGAAATTTTCGGGTCATACATCGGTCGCGAGCGCAGCTTGACAGGCGAAGCTGTGTCTGTAACCGCCCTAAACACTGTGGTGGCCATCTTGGCTGGCTTAATCATTTTTCCCGCGTGTTTCGCCTACAACGTAACGCCCGATTCTGGGCCGTCGCTCGTGTTTGTGACATTGCCTTTGGTGTTTGCACAAATGCCGCTTGGCAACGTGTGGGGTGCTCTGTTTTTTGTGTTCATGTGCTTCGCGGCAATGTCGACCGTCATAGCTGTGTTTGAAAACATAATCAGTTTCGCGATGGACAAATTCAACATATCGCGCAAAAAATCTGTGTTGATAAACGGCGTGCTTGTGGCGGTGCTAAGCATGCCTTGCGTGTTGGGTTTCAACGTTTGGTCGGGCATCAACATTCCAGGCATCGGAGACATTCAATCCATCGAAGATTTCATAGTTTCAAACAACATGTTGCCCTTGGGTTCTTTGGTGTTCGTGATTTTTTGCACAAGAAAAGCGGGGTGGGGCTGGAAAAACTTCAAAGCGGAAGCCGATGCAGGCAACGGGATGAAGTTTCCGTCTTGGAGTCGTGTGTGGGTTACATATTGCATTCCTGTGTTGATCGTGATCATCTTCATAATGGGATACGCTCCGAAAATTGCGTTCTGGTTGGGGCTGGGATAGGTTAGTGCCTTGACTTGCGATTTAGCTTGCGCTGCCCCGCCCGTTTTATTTGCTCTAAATGCGAATTTGGTGAAATTTTTGAAAAGTTCTATAATGTTTCGCACTTTTTTATTAAGAACGCACCACAAAAACGCACTACGAAACATTCTCTAAATCTGACACAAACACACCCCTAAAACATGCTATTAGCTGGGCTAACGTAAGTTGGCACACTAGAAGTGCGGTGCTTTTTATTGCTTTAATTTAAAAAACCACGAGGCGGAGAAGATATTGAATATTATCGACCTAACACCTAAAAATGCTGGTGCTCACGCCAGCATTGCGAAAGCCAATGCGTCGCGCAGACAAGCCGCGCACGAGCATGGCACAAATGCGCACGCAAACATTGAAAATGCAGGTGCTTCAAACAAAAAAACCGCGAGCGCTCACGCACATTTCGCGAACTCGCGCACAGACGCCACAAGCGCAAATGCCACAAGCACCCACGCCACATGCGCGCACGCAAAGAAACGCAACAACTTTGCTTTGCCTATCATTGCGATGACAGCCATCTTGGCACTCATCATTTTGATCGGAGCAGTTGGATATGGCATGGCTTCGGCAAACAACAACCCCGAAGAAGCAAAATATGTGGGCATCCGCAAAACAACCTCGGCAGATACAAGCGTGGGCTTGCTTGGTCAACGCGCAAAGAACACCGAGGAGAATGTCGACGAAGACACCAACACCGAAGAAACCCCTGAAACAGACGCCGAAACCAACGCAGGCGCAAACAAAGCAAACAAAACAAACAACACAAACACAGAAGCAACAAATAGCGAGTCATCGGGCTTCAACATCACGGCCGCCGCAGCCCAGATTGACTGGAAACACGAACAAGAACGCTTGGCGGCAGAAGCCGAACAGAAGAAAAAAGATGAAGAGGCTAAGGCGCGCGCCGAAGAGATGCAGAAAAAATGGAATGCAGACGATGCCTTGACGGGGCTTGAAGAAGTGGATTGGTCTGTGGGAGAAGAAGCGTTTTTGAAAGAGTGGACGCGTCGCATAGATGCCTACTTAAAGGGCACGGTGCTTTCAGGATATGGTTCCACTTTTGCACGAGCAGCTTGGGAAAACGGCGTAGACCCACGCTGGAGCCCCGCTATCTCTAACACAGAAAGCGGAAACGGTTCCGCATGTTTTTTGCCGCATAACGCATGGGGCTGGGGGCAGAGCTCTTGGAGCAGCTGGGAAGAAGCCATTAACGCACACATCGCTGGGCTTGCTCGCGGTTATGGCTATTCGATTACATGGGCAAACGCAGAAAAATATTGCCCGCCAAACACAGAGTTTTGGTTCAACAACACCTTAAACCAGATGAAGAAAATTTAAAATCTGGCAAACAAAACAACAACCAAAGCACCAAACGACAAGCAAACAAAATAAAAGCAAACGAAACAGCGCAGGACTTATCGAGCCATTCTGGGGGCAATATGAGCAACATCATAATAATAGGGTGCGGCAGAGTTGGCTCGCAGCTTGCAAACTTGATGGCCAACAACAACCACAACGTTTGCGTCATCGACAAAAGCGCGGAAGCTTTCGCCAATTTAGGCAGCGAGTTTAACGGAAGCACTGTTCAGGGCATTGGCTACAACGAAACCACGCTCGTGCAGGCGGGCATAGAAGAAGCCGACATTTTGGCAGCCGTAACGCAGTTCGACACGGCAAATTTAATGACCGCTGAAGTTGCAAGCAAGCTCTACAAAGTTTCACATGTTATCGCTCGCCTGTATAACCCAGATCACGAACGCGCTTACACGCAGTTGGGCATAGATTACGTATGCGGAACATCTTTGGTGGCAGACGTCATCTTTGACAAAGTTACATCGGGCAACGGGCACCACGTGACCACGTTCGGCGATTTTGAAGTCTTGAAATTTTCGCTGAACTTAAACAACGTTGAGGAAAATGAAATTTCTGTCGGCAGACTTGAGCGCGAAAGATGCGCCAGAGTGGTGGCGTTTGAGCGCAAAGACGGGCAAACCAGCTCCATTCCAGCGCCAGACACCATCTTACACCACGGTGACATTGTTATGGCGTGCGTCAAGCAAGACTATATGGAAGCAATCGAGAAATTCATCCAGAACTGAATGTGCGCCTGACCCGTGCTTAACGCTTGGCCCGACCTGACACTTGACATGGGCCTGTCGTTTGACACAAACAATTGACGCCTGACCCGAACTTGGCGCCTGACATGAACTTAACGCACAAAAGAAATAACGCTCGACCCGACCTGACGCCTGACATGAACTTAGTGCACAAAAAAACGAAAAAATCAAAAAAAACGCTTAAGAAAAAACAACGCCTGAAAAGGCAATAAACCACCAAAAAAAAGGAGATGGAAGTGTATGTTGTAATTGTTGGCGGGGGCATGGTGGGCACATATCTGGCACAAACCCTTTTGCAATCTAACAACGAAGTTGCCATAATCGAGTCTGACCCCGAAACAGCCACGGCTCTGAGCGTCGACATAGAGGGCGAATGCTTGATAATTCAAGGCGACGGCTGCGATTCCAGATATCAAGAAGACGCAAACATTCGCCAGGCAGACGTTTTGGTGGCAGCCACAGGTCAAGACGATGTAAATTTAGTGTCTTGCGAAATCGCGCTCCGCATTTTTTCTGTGGGAAGATGCATAGCTCGCGTGAACAACCCCAAAAACCAGCGCATTTTTCGCTCTTTGGGCATCGAAAGTGTGTCGAGCACGCCCCTCATCGCCAACTTGATTGAGGAAGAAGCCCTGCTAGGCGGCATGAGCGTTGCCACTTCGCTGGCTCATGGCAATGTTGGGCTAACAGAGGTGCCGGTGCGCCTCAAGCGCAACCCGCAAGGCATCTTGGCACAAGACGTGCTCATGCCCGAAGACAGCCTGATAGTTGCCGTATCCTC
>CAVEFW010000127.1:0-3898 GCA_963615035.1 Phocaeicola dorei | reverse complement strand
ACCCCGACTTGAATCCGTCTTTGTTTTGGTTTGTCAAAAAACCTAAGTCTGGATTTGAGATTGACTGGGCTTCAGATTCTTGAGCTTCAGTTTCTAGGGTTGGCTGAACTTCGGATTTCTGGGGTTTAGTTTCTAAACTTGCCTGTTCACTTTGAGTCTGGTTTGCAACTTTGCGTTTCAATCAATGTTCTCCTATAACTATTTGGGCGTCTATCTCATAGTCTGGCAAACTGATATCTGGATGTGTTTTTTGCCACTCCTTCAACAAACATATTTCTCGGTCTTGCATGATTTTTGCGTCTGAGTTTTCTATGTGGTCGTATCCACACAAATGCAAAAGCCCATGCACCAGCAAAAGGCTGATTTCACCAATTTTTGTCATGTTGTAGTCTTCACACTGAGCAAATGCAACATCTGGAGCTATGATAACATCACCCAGTTCGACTGGCAGGCTGTTTTCAGCGTCAGATTTGCTGGTGGCGGGTTCTTTGGCGTCTAATTTGTTGGCGTTGAGTTTGCTGGTGTCGGGCTTGTTGGCATCGGGCTTGGTGGCGTCGAGTTCTTCGGGCGTTGAAATAAAGCCGAAATCCGCATCATCTTCGCCCTCAAACTCAAAAGACAAAACGTCTGTGGGTGCATCTATGCCGCGAAACTGCGAGTTTAGGCTCTTCATTTCTTCGTTATCTACAAATGTGATAGAAACGTTTGCGTTGCAATCAGACGCATAACCTTCACGCTCGAGCACAAAGCGCGCAAGTTTGTCTATGCACATGTGCTCTAGTTCGCTCATTCGATATTTATAGTTTATAAATACGTTCAATTTTTGTCCTGATCGTTGTTGGTTTTCTAGCTTTGGCTTGCATTTTGCCTTGCCAATTCCTCTTCCATCTCTTCACTAAGTTTTATCCATTCCTCTTCACTCTCGGCAATCCGCCGTGTAAGTTTTGCATGTTCGGCGATGACATCGCTCGTTTCATCTTCGCGGGTGTAAAAATTCGGGTCTGCCATAAGCGTGAGAATTTCTTCGAGACGCGCATTGTCTGTTTCCATCTGCGCATCAAGTTCTGCTATGCGTGCTCGATGATTTTTAAGAGCCGCATAAGCGCGATTGCGCGCCTCGGCTTCGCGGCGTTTTTGTTCCTTAGATTTAGGCGCGGATCCACGAGGTTTTGTTTGTGTGCCTTGCGCGGTTGTTTGTGGGTTATGTGGGTTTTGGCTCTGCAAACTCGCCTGCGCACTCTGCGCATTTTGTGCGCCCTGCGCTCCCCGCGCGCCTGACGCACCCGATGCACTTGCGTGCGCGCCCTGCTCACTTTCCACGCCCTGCGCAATTCCATCAGCTTTCTTGCGTGCCCTCGTTTTCTTCTTTGACGAATTCGCGCCTCTTGCAGACACGCCATTTGAAGGTGTTTTCGCTGAATAATAGAAGCGTGCATCTGGCAGTTCATCAAACGATGAAACACCAAATTTTTCCAAAACCGCATCTTCCAAATTTTCTGGCTCGCCTGCAAGCACGCGCTCAAGCCACTCATCTTCCACGGCCAATCCTTGCGCATATGCACTTAAATAACGCTCAATGCGTTCGTTCATCGCACTTTTATAGAGATAATAATCGTAGTCGCCCTCATAGAACGTGAGCTTTCCAGGCTTCACTTCCACTATGCGATTTGCCACCGCGCGAATGAGATGGCGGTCGTGTGTGATGAACAAAATCGTGCCCTCAAAAGAATTGAGTGCCTGTTCCAACACATCCGCACTCGATATATCTAAGTGATTGGTGGGCTCATCCAAACAGAGAAGAGGCGTGGGTGCCACCAGCATCTTTGCCAGGGCGAGCCTGCTTTTTTCTCCGCCTGACAAAACGCTCACCTGTTTATCCACATCATCGCCCGAAAACAAAAACGCACCTAAGAGCGTGCGCACCTGCGATATGTTCCAACCAGGGGCCACACGATCCAATTCTTGAAATACTGTGTTTTTCGCATTGAGATCTTCGAGTTGATGTTGCGCGTAGTAAGAATGAGTGACGTGCACGCCATATTTGATTTTTCCCGCATCTGGCTCAAGCACGCCTGCAATCATTTTGAGGAGTGTAGATTTTCCCGCACCATTTGGCCCTACGAGCGCCACCTTATCACCCCGATGCATGGTTAGGTCTTGCCCGTCATAGACCACCTTATCGCCAAAGCGCTTCTTAACACCGCACACACGCACCACTTCATCGCCCGTGCGAGGCGGCTGCTGAAAATTAAAGTGCACCTGTTTTTTCTCTTGCGGGATTTCTACGAGTTCCTCGCGTAATTTTTCCAAGCGTGCGGCGCGTTCCTGCGCTTGACGTGCCTTTGTTGCCTTGTAGCGAAAACGCTCAACGAATGCTTCCAAGCGACGCATCTCTTCTAGTTGCTTGGTGCGTTTTTTTCGCAAACGTTCGATGTTTTCCTTACGCTCTTTGAGATACGCTGAATAATTGCCTCTGTAAAGTGTTACGCGCCCATTCGATATTTCTGCCACCCTGTCCACCATGGCATCCATGAATGCTCTGTCGTGGCTCACCACAATCACGCTGCCCTCGTATGATTTTAGAAAATTCTCGAGCCACTCAACGCTCTCTAGGTCGAGGTGGTTGGTGGGCTCGTCGAGCAGAAGCACTTCGGGTGCGCGCACGAGCAACTTCGCCAAAGCGATGCGCATCTGCCATCCGCCTGAAAACTCAGAGGTGCGACGCGTCATGTCTGGCTCGTTAAACCCGAGTCCGAAAAGCACAGATCGCACATTTGCTTCAAGCGTGTAACCCCCCATCATCTCATAGGCATCTCGCGCCGCGCCTGCTTCTTTTAACTGTTCAGGCGTGGGGTGTGTGCCCAGGTTTTCCTCGAGTTCTTTGAGTTTTTGCTCCATGCGCACCACTTCACTTTGCGCGCTGAGCACTTCTTCAAACACAGGATTATCTTGCATCTCTATGGCTTCTTGTTCCAAATATCCTATGCGCGCGTCACGTGCGAGCACAATTTTTCCCGCGTCTGCAGCGTCTTTACCAGAAATTATGTTGAGAAGCGTTGTTTTACCTGCGCCATTTGGCCCTACGAGTGCCAGTCTGTCGCGTTCTTTGAGGCGCACATTCACGCCAGAGAAAAGCAGCCTGCCACCATAAGATTTTTCGATATTTTCAAGTTGTAAAATCATGAGTTTGGCAATTATAAAACTTTTAGAAGAACTGCTTTGAGGAAATGAGTTAATTTTTTTGACTGTTGCTGCTCGATTTATTTTTTGAATCTTTAGTCAAACTTGAGCGAGAGACTTTGTTAAGCGACATATTTGACTTTTTCGATTTCGCGCTGCTTATTCTCACTGCCATATTCACAACAATTAACTAAATAATGCGTAAAACTATGTGTTTAGCCCCACATCAAATTCCTCTATGTCTTTCCATAGATTTGCAATGAATCAAGTGAAAAAGTGATAAGATGAGCAAAAATTGACGCCAATGCTGCCCTAGCGGTCTTGTGACAAGCTTTAGGCATAATATTTATTTGAAAACATATAAGGCGTGTGCTAACAATTTCGGGTTGTGGCTCAGTTTGGTAGAGCACTTCGTTCGGGACGAAGGGGTCGCAGGTTCAAATCCTGTCAACCCGACCATACTTTTTACATGCAGTTTTGTACATTTTTCTACTCTAAAAAACATCAGGTCTTTTGGTGTCATTTGATGTCAGATTGTGAATATGACACTAAATTCGTCTGAATCTAGATCACGACTAAAAGTTAACCCGCAAACAAAGAAGTTTGATATCTAAATGCGCATAGAGAGCCGATCGTTTTTAAAGCCTGCAATATATTTTCATAGGGGCTTGCCTAGAATAGACCAATAAAAATGGTTAAAATAGGCATATGACCAGCA
>CAVEFW010000126.1:0-6437 GCA_963615035.1 Phocaeicola dorei | reverse complement strand
GAGATGGACGACGGCATAGGTCCTGCCGCGTTTGATGCTTTTCGTGAAAAATTCGACACAGACAAATCGGTGGGGCTTTTTGACGTGGGTTGCTTGAGCCTAGATATGATCGAATATGTGAAAACATGCAAAAAAATCATCACGGTAGACGCGGTGGATGGCACAGGCGAGGCACCAGGCACTGTGTTTACATATAGCCCGCAAGACATGGCGCGGGTGAGTGGCCCTGCAACTTCGCTTCACGACTTAAAGCTTGCCGATCTTTTCGACAGGGCGGCACTTTTGGGATATGAATGCGAAGGTTTTTGCATCGGCATGCAAGTTGAAAATTCTAACCCGGCACAATTTCACATCGGTCTTACAAAGCCTTGCGAGAGTGCCCTGCCTTTGCTTGTGGAAACGCTTGCCGCACAACTTGTGGGTTGTGGCTGTGAAGTTAAACGCAAAAGCTAGATTTTAGGCTTTAGGCGTTTTGCAACTCGGGCACAAGTCAGCCAGAAAACAACTTTCACATTTCGGGTGGCGCGCAACACACACTTCACGCCCGAACAATATCCATTGATGGTTTACATCACGCCAAAGCTCACGTGGAAAGATTTTGAGCAAGTCAGTTTCCGTTTGTGCGGGTGTTTTCGCGCTGCTCAATCGCAGCATGTGTGCCACGCGAAACACATGAGTGTCAACTGCGATGCCCTCAACGATGCCAAACGCCTCATTTAAAACAACGTTTGCAGTCTTTCGCCCCACTCCCGGAAGCTTTTGCAAATCGTTAATGTCTTTTGGCACACATCCGCCAAAATCAGACATAATCATCTGCGCTATGCCTATGCAATTTCGCGCCTTGTTTCGATAAAAACCTATGGGTCGAATGATTTCTTCCACGTCACATGCACATGCACAAGCCAAACTCTCAATAGTTGGATACGCATGCCACAAATGAGGCGTTACTTTGTTCACGCCCGCATCGGTAGTTTGCGCAGAAAGCATCACCGCCACGCACAACTTGAAAGGGTCACCATTATATTCAAGCGCACATTTGGGGTTAGGGTAGTGTTTGTTCATGCGCTTACACACTTCTGCGCTGCGCAACTTTTTGTTTTTCAGAGATTCACGCGCCATCTTTGCAACCTTTTTCAACCTCGCATTTTTTAGTCTATGGTAAAGTGTTTTTTCACGTTTGGAAAAATTTTAACAATCGAATTCGTAAGATTACATAAAGAAATGGGTTTTGCATGCTAATTGACATGATAGCAAATCGTTTGCTTGACACAGAGGCGCTGAGCAATTTTTGGGAGAGTTTGGGTTACAAGGCAGCAGATAACGCTCAAGGCGAAAGCGAATGTTCGGCAAAACAAAGCGAACGCTCGGCAAAAAAAAGCGAAAGTTCCGTAAAACAAAGCGCGCGTTCAACAGCCCAAAACGATGCCGCCCTTGCCCAAACCGACGCCACGCTAAGCGTTGCATCCACCGCAAGACCCATGCTCATAGCAGCTCAATTTGCCATGAAACCTCGCCCAACGCTCGTTGTTGTGTCAGGCGAAAAAACAGCAGAAATGTTCGCCAGAAACATTGCATCATATCTAGGCGACAACCAAGTGATGGTTTTTCCTGGGCTAGACGATGCGCTAACAATCAACAAAAAATCTAACCCCGCAACTGTTGCCAGGCGAGCACACGCGTGTTGGAGTTTGCAAACAGGCGATGAGCGCATAGTTGTGGCAAGCGCTAAAAGTCTTGTTCGCACGCTTCCCCCCGCCCAAGCAAAAACGATGCAACCGCTAAAGTTAAATGTGGGAGATGAAGTGTGCGACGCATTGCACAGCCAAGGCGCCACTATCTATGACTTATACGCAAAACTAGAAATTGCTGGATATGTGAACACTGGCAAGCTGGATGGCGCTGGAACGTTTTGTTATAAGGGCGATGTGTTGGATATATATCCAGGCAATACCACATATCCTGTTCGCATCGATTTTTTCGGTGATGAAATCGAAGAGATAAGGCGCATTGTGCCCTCCACTGGTCAAACCATCACCAATTTGACCTCCATTGAAATTTATCCAGCAGTTGAATTTCCTCTCACAAAACGAAACAGAGCGCGTACAAAAAAGGAATTGAAAAAGCTTGCAGACAATAATTCTTGGCTGTGTGATTTGATGGATAGTCTGGAGAGCGAAACTTCATTTGATGGACATGCAGCCCTGTTGCCTTATGTTTATTCAAACACCCAAACTCTCGGTGATTATTTACACAAAAGTGCCCTGAGCGTTTTGGTGGAGCCAAGATCTTTGATAGACGATGCCACACGTGCATATGAAGACGAAATGGCCAGGCTTGCCAACTCCAAAATTTCACACGCAGACCTTTTGTGCCCTGCGGCAAAGATAAATTTCGGGTTGTGTGAGCGAGTGATCTATATGTCAATCATGAAAGCAGGGCTTGGCACCACATCAAAACTCAGTTTGCAGCGGCCAGGTGTGGTGGGAAACATAGAAAAACTGTTCAGTAAGATAAAAAGTTTGATTGCTGCTCACTACATCGTGGTGTTCAGTGCGCCAAACTATAGAGCGTGTCAAGAGATGATGTTGCAATTTGTGGAAAACTCCATTGCCGTGCAAGATATAACGAGCGTCGGGGCTGCACAAACGCAAGATATAACGCATGGCAAAGCTGCACAAACGCAAGATATAACGAGCGGCGGGGCTGCGCACCCGCAGCACCCAAAACAAGACCACCTAAAGTTAGGCGTAGTTAACATAACAGACGTTGAAATTCCAGCGGGGATGATTATTCCCGATGCAAAGCTGGCGTTGATAAGCGTATATGACACACAGCGTTATTCGGCTGGCACACACACGCCAAAGAGCATAGACATAACAAAAGTAACGTTTCCATATAAACCAGGAGACTATGTGGTGCACGCACACCACGGCATCGCTTACTTCAAAGATTTAGTCAAACAAGAAATCGGCGGCATTGTGCGCGATTACTTGCTTTTGGAATATGCTGAAGATGACAAGCTATATGTGCCTGTGGAACAACTAGATCGCGTTACAAAATATGTGGGGCCAGGAGGAGCCGCCCCGCGCTTAACTCGCTTAAACACGGGCGATTGGTCGCGAGCAATGAATAAAGCCAAGCGCGCATCGCGCAAGTTGGCTTTCGATTTGGTGGATGTCTATACGCGTCGCAGTGCTGCGCCAGGCTTTGCTTTTTCTGCCGACAATTTCGCTCAACGCGAAATGGAAGAGGCGTTTCCATACAAAGAAACGCCAGATCAGCTGCGTGCGATAGAAGATGTGAAGGCAGACATGGAAGCGCCGCGCCCCATGGATAGGCTTATATGCGGCGATGTGGGTTTTGGTAAAACGGAAGTTGCGATGCGTGCTGCGTTTAAGGCTGTGCAAGACAAAAAACAGGTGATGGTGCTTTGCCCCACCACCATTTTGGCCCAGCAGCACTTCAATAGTTTTCACGATAGGTTTGCGCCTTTCGATGTGTCTGTGGAAGTGCTTTCGCGTTTTCGCTCTGCTCGTGAGCAAAAAGAGGCACTGGAAGGCTTCAAGAGTGGCAGTGTGAGCGTGCTGGTGGGCACACATCGCTTGCTTTCGCGCGATGTTTGCCCGCACGATTTGGGGCTTGTTGTGGTGGATGAAGAACAGCGTTTTGGTGTGGGCCACAAAGAGCAACTCAAAAACTTAAGGGAATCGGTGGATGTGTTAACACTTTCTGCCACGCCCATTCCTCGCACGCTTCAGATGAGTTTGTCTGGCGTGCGAGACATGAGTTTGATTCTAACGCCTCCAAGCGACAGATTGCCAGTTGAAGTGTATGCGGGGGAATGGGATGCAGATCTGGTGAGTGGCGCCATTCGACGTGAAGTGCAACGTGGCGGGCAAGTGTATTACGTTTCCAACCGCGTGCAAAGCATAGAAGATGCACGAGATCGCGTGTTGGGCGCAGCCGAAGAAGTGCGAGTTGGCGTGGCGCACGGTCAGATGAACAAAGATGATCTAGAGAGCATAATGGAGAGTTTTTGTGCAGGCGAGTTGGATGTCTTGGTTGCCACAACCATCATAGAAAGCGGCATAGACAACCCGCACACAAACACGCTAATCATCGAAGATTCCCAGCGTCTGGGCTTATCTCAGATGTATCAGTTAAAAGGGCGTGTGGGCAGAAGCAACACTCAGGCATACGCTTACTTCATGTTTCCTGAGCATGTGAACTTAACACAAGAAGCCACCGCTCGCTTAAGTGCGCTATGTGAACACACACAGTTAGGCTCTGGCATGCGCATTGCCATGAAAGACCTAGAAATTCGCGGTCAGGGCAGCATGTTGGGCGCAGAGCAGAGTGGAAACTTGAGCTCTGTGGGCTTTGATCTCTATGCTCAAATGCTAGAGGAAGCGCTTACTAGCGCAAAGTTTCCTGGCACAGAGGGTGAAAAGGAGGTCTCTCACTCGCGTGTTCTATCAGATATTTCCATCAACATTCCTGTTCATGCATATTTTCCCGATGAATACATCCCCGATGTAGATGAGCGCGTGATGTGGTATAGACGCGCTGCAAACTGCGGGGGCATAGAAGCCGCAGATTTGTTGGAGCGCGATTTGTTGAAGGCGCACCCAGACATTCCCGATTGCGCGAACAATTTGTTGTTGAAAACAAAGATAAAAGCCTATGCCTTTGAACACAACATCACAAACATTACTATTTCTGGTGGAAAGATTACGATAGAGCCTGTGCCCGCGAAAATAATGACGCGCGAAAAGCTGGCTCAATATCGAAAAGTTCGCGGCAGATATATAAAAGACAAACGCATATTTACAATGCCCGCTAAATCACTTGAATCAGAAGACAAAAGCAATCTGTGTTCTGTGTTTGAGCTGCTCAAAGGCTTATTTAGCTAAAACATTTAACTAAAGCATTAAGCTAAAAAATATGGAAAACATATGGCAAATAGGCGTTTATACTAAAAATTCATTTACAACTAAAGAAATTGCAGCAACAAACAAAAGAGCAGAAAATATATAGCGCACAATGCGCTCTGGCACATAGCACACCATGCGTGCTCCAATCACAGCTCCTGGAATTGAGCCTATCGTGAGCATCACTCCTGCCAGATAATCAACGTTTCCAAGCATTGTTTGTGCAATCACTCCAGGGATTGCCAAGATAAGGATTGCTATAAGCGACGTTCCACTTGCGCGTGATAGGGGCACGCGCAACCAAGAACACATCAAAGGCACCATGATAAAGCCGCCGCCAACTCCAACATATCCAGATATCACTCCCGCTATTATCCCTATCACAAACCCGCACCCTAGCTGTTTTTTAGTTAATGTTATATCTTCGTTGGCTGGGTTGTTTTTGGTCTTGCAGGCGGCCGCGCCTTTTGTGCTGTTTGTGGCATTGCAGGCGGCCTCGCCTTTTGCGTTGGGGACCTCTATGTGTTTTTGACCCTTTGCGCCTTTTGCCCTAGCTTTCTTCAACATCGTGAAAGCGGAATATGCTATGACCACACCTGCAACACTCATGACAAGCCAAGACGGAGAAATATTTGAAAGCGACACCCCTAGCACAGACGTTGTGGCACCGCCCACGCCCATCAAAACCCCAAGGGATATAATGCAAGTTTTTTGTTTGATGTGGGTGATTGCTCCAGATATGCTTGTGGGAATAATCACGAAAAGCGACGTGGCTGTGGCAGTAAGCGCCGGCATGCCGAATGCCAAGCGCAAAAGCGGCACCATCACGGTGCCGCCACCAATACCTAAAAGTCCAGAGAGCATGCCAACGAAAACACCTGCAACAGCAAGGCTTACCAGCATAAAGATTACATCTGCGCTAAAACTTGAAGCAATCATCTAAGATTCATCCGCAATGTTCAAGCGAATTTCGCTAGTCAAACCAGGGTCTAGTGTGTGTTCGCTTTGCTCAAAGGAAACATTTGCCTGCGCCTGTTCATCATCGCTTGGTGCCTGGCCCGCCTCAGCACTGCGAATAGCTTCGTTCGCCGCATCTTGTGCAGCCTGTGCGCGTGCCGCTGCGTCTGCGGCACAAGCCCAAGATGTGGCAGACACGCCATCACGATTGGCGCGTGCACGCTTTCGCTTTTGTATGCGCGCGTCTGTTGTTGTGCGAGGGGGTCTTGAATATTCGCGAGCAGCTGTTTCTTCGCCTTCAAGGGGCACCTCGCGCACATCTCCTTGCCCGACACCTTTTTCTGCCTGCCCTCCACAAGCACTGATGCTTTGTTTTGAAACCGACTGAACCAAGGCTGTGCGCAACACCGTGTCATTCTTCAAATTTTGCAAAGCCTCGCTCCAAGAAAATTGAAATTGAAAATATTTGCCGCATTGGCTCGATGCGTAAGCATCCGCGTCCGAATTTGCACACTTCATAGCCTCGCTATATGCCGCCTTGTCAGGACA
>CAVEFW010000125.1:13190-16037 GCA_963615035.1 Phocaeicola dorei | reverse complement strand
AACGAAGTAGGCATATTTAACGTGCTAGGAAAGCCCCTACCATTTCGTGGAAACTTGAAAAAATTCGATAATGCAGGGTATGCAGATATCTTGCACAGCCTAGAAGCAAACAACCTTAACTGTTATGTGATAGATGACGCGAATTATTTAGTGTCGCTTGAGGAATTCTCACGCATAAAAGAAAGCGGCTATAACAAATTCTCAGAGATTGCGCAGCATTTTCAAATAATGCTAGACGTTATCAGGAACACTTCAAAAGACACGGTTGTTTATGTGTTGATGCACCCTGAATATGATGCGAATGGGAAAATGAAGCCGAAACTTACAGGCAAGATGCTAAACGAAAAACTATGCGTTGAAGGCTTGTTTTCTATTGTTCTCATAGCTGAGCGCAAAGATAACAACTACATCTTCACCACGCAAACAGACGGGCTGACCCCCGCGAAAAGCCCAATGGGCATGTTTGAAGAGGTGCAAATAGATAACGACTTGAAAGCACTAGATACCACTATACGCGAATATTACAAATTAAAAGACATCACAGACACCACACCACAAACAAAGAAAAAAGGAGAATAAAAATGCCAAAGATAGATTTTGACCAATACGAAAAAGCCAAAGCGATTGAAGGCGATGGCGGTTTACAAAAACTTCAAGCAGGCGGCTATGTTGCCACGATAACAGCGGTGCGCACAGAGTGGGAAGATAGCTTTGGGCGCGAGTGGACATCGGATGAAAAAGAATATGTGAAACTTATCTTTGATATCACAGAGGGCGAACAGGCAAACATATTCGCAGACGATAAATATTTAGACCCTGAATTTGACTGGGCGCACTGGGCGTGTTTGTCATGGAAGGGTGTAAACGATGACACACGACGCATGGGAATGTTAAAAGGCATTATGACGGCTTTTAATGAAAGCAATGCAGGCTTTGATGCATTCGCGGCGTTTCAGGCGGATAAATGGGACTTGTTTATAGGAAAACAAATAGGCTTCATCATAGGCGAAGAAGAATACGAAAACCGCGAAGGCGAGGTTGCTATTAAAACGACGCTGCCAAAGTTTAGGAGTGTGTCCACTATTCGGGAGGGTAAGTTCAGCGTGCCTAAACTAAAGAAATTAAAACGCGATGACGCAGATGTGTCCACTCTTACGCGCACAGTGCAACCCGCAGGCGCATATGATGGTGAACTGCCATTTTAGGTGTGGGCGATGATTATTTATGAAGACACGCTGCAAAAGTTAGGCAAACACACAATAAAGCACGAGTGGTGGGCGGCGCATAATGTGGAAGTTGTGCGCTGCCGCCTCGATGGCAAAAACGAGTTGGCACCCGTGGATTTTGGCGATTATTACACGCCTAATAGCAACGTGGTGATAGACACTAAAAAAGGCATTGAGGAGCTGGCACAGTGCGTGTCAAGTGAACACAAACGCTTCAAGCGTGAGTTAATGCGAGCGCGAAACGCGGGCTATAGATTAGTAGTATTAACAGAAAACACAGAAAATGTGCGTTTTATATCAGATTTAGCACTCTGGGAAAACACGCATTGCAAATATTGCCCGTATAGATATTCAACGTGCGACCCCATGAAACACGGAAAGTGCACCCGCCACAACACACGCAATAAACCTATTTCAGGCCTTAGATTTGCTAGAACAGTGCAGACAATGCAAAGCAGATATCTAGCGCGATTTTTGTTTTGCACGCCACAACAAAGCGCGGCTTACATTTGCAGCTTGCTGGGAGTGGTGGTGGACAAATGAAAACTTTAACCAAACGACAAAAAGCAGCGCACGAATACATTGAAAAATATGGCTTTTCCGTTTTGCTACTCGAAGACAACAAAAAAGAACCTGCAAGCAAACACGGAGTAAAAGACGCTATGCGCGATATCGAAAAACTTGATTGGGCGTGGAGCGTATTACCAAACATAGATTACAACATCGGCATTGCCACGGGTGCGCCTAGTGGCGGGCTTTTAGTTATCGATTGCGACATCGACAAAGACAAATGCAAAGACGGCTGGCAGTGGTTGCTAGACTGGCAACTCGAACACGATAAATTGCCTGAGACTGCAACAGTTGAAACTGGAAGCGGCGGCACGCATTTATACTTCAAAAATACAACAGGGCGTTCAATTAAAAACTCTGTCAATTCAGAAATTGGCGTAGATGTTAGAAGTGATGGCGGATATGTGATGGCCCCGCCCTCTGTCCACCCTAATGGAAGAGAAGTTTTTTGGGACGTGCCTATTGATGATGTGGGCATAGCAGAGGTAAACGACACGGTGCTCGAGTTGCTTGAAGATATCCAAGGCGGCGCGGGCGTGTTTGACGATTGCTTTGTGTTGCCTGATGTGATTGGCAAAGGTGGAAGAAATAAAACGCTTTATAATTTTTGTTGTTCTATGCGTGCCAAATGCGTTGATAAAGCCAAGGCGTGGGAAGAGCTAACACATGTAAATAAAACACGTTGCAAGCCGCCTATTGATGATTATGAGTTGCGCAAAACGCTAAAAAGCGCGTATAAAAACCCCGAGGGGCTATCAGACGCGGCAAAAGCAGCCCAAGAAAACGCAAAGGCCAAAAAGAAACCACGCCCAAGATATGAGCATAACGTAGTGGGCAGATATCTAATAGACACCTATGGCGCGTGTTTGATAGACGGTCGCACCCCTGCTGTATATAACCAAGACACCAAAACATATACAACAGGCTGGGACGCGATAGACCGCCTAATAATGGAGCAATGCGACAGTGCCACAATTAACAACCGACGCGAAACACAAGCCTATATAAAGACATGTGCACCAAGCAAAGATTTAAGCACGTGGAATTTAAT
>CAVEFW010000125.1:0-12931 GCA_963615035.1 Phocaeicola dorei | reverse complement strand
AACGGTAAGAGCACCTATATAAAAGTGCTGCGCTGGCTTTTAGGCGATGAAAACGTTTCCAACTTACAACCCAAAGAGATTGCACGGCGTTTTCAGACATGGCGAATTGAAGGTAAGTTAGCAAACCTAGGCGATGATATAGCGGGTGGATACCTAGATGCTGATGAATGCTCCACGATAAAACGCATTGCCACAGGCGAGCGTATGGAAGCAGATATAAAAAATAGCACCCCGTTTGATTTCACACCTTATGCCACAATGGTATTTTCTGCAAATACGTTTCCGAGGCTTGCAGACACTAGCCAAGGCATGATGCGACGCTTACACCCGATAGAGTTTAGCCAAGTATTCACAACGGAGAAAAACAACAAAAACATTCACTTACTCGATGATTTATGCACCGAAGAAAACGCAAAGTCTTTTCTAAAGTTTGGCGTGGCGTGTCTTGCTCGCATGTGCCAGACATACGAGATGACCGAAAACTTAGTAAGCGAAGAGATTAAACGCGATATTGTGGTTACGAATTCAAGTGTGTTGCAGTGGCTCGAAGACATGGAGGGCGGCACAGATTACGTCTTAGGTAAAACAAAGACACTCGCATATGAACAATATTGCAGATGGTGTGCAATGAATGGCATCCGCCAGTGTGTAACAGCAAAAACGATGAGCCAAGAATTGAAAAGTTATAAAGGGGTTACTTGTACGAAATTCGAGCGAGATGTGAACGGAAAAAGGATACGAGTTTATGAGAAAAACTCCTAAAAAATTATGGCACAAATGGTGGCACAAATTGGCACAAATGGCACAAATCAAATGTGCCGAAATGTTACAATTACACCAAAACGTAACACGAAATTTAAGAATGTTTACAGAAAACAAACAAACGTTCGAGAAAATGGCACAAATGAAAATGCGAAATGTGCCACAATGTGCCGCTTTTGTGCCACTTAAAAAACCAGTTCAGACGGCAAAAATAATCAAATGGCACAATGGCACAAATGAAATCAAACCTTATACTCAAACACAAAATGAAGGCAGGCAGGGAATAAATAATATATATATATAAATTCTAATGTGCCAATGTGCCACAACAAAAAATGACCCTTCAAAAACCAAATTCACACACACGCGAAAGGAAGCAAAAATTGACTTACGAAAATATCACACCAAAGCAGAAAAAATTATTTATCTTGTTGGCAAATGGACACGCACCGTCAGAAATTGACAAAGAGTTACGCCTAACAAAAAACTACACCCACGACTTGATAGTCGATTATTGGAAAGCAGACGATTTAGGAATATTCACATTCGCAAAAGATGAAGCCAGAAAAGAGGCTGAATTTGCAGAAGCAATAGCAGCAGCACGCGAAGAGGGCAAGCGTGAGGCACTCGAGCAAAGACGCAGGCAACCTATAAAACGACATCACGGAAAGCAGGTAATAAAATGGCAATAAGCAGGCACAAAGTATCTGAACCTATATGGAGCTCACACGCAGGCAAAGAAAACAACACAGACGCCCGCGTAACTCATGAGGTGGACATGGAGCGCAAGCGATACACAATAACAAACGAAGACCACGCACCGAGTGATTGTTACAACTGCCAGCGCGGTATAAATGGCGTTTGCATAGTGGCGAGAAAAGGGCAGCCGAAAAAAACACTAGAACATTGCAACGCTACTTATGGCGCGTGTCAGTTTTGGATGAAAAGGGATTAGGCGCACTACACATAGAGCGGGGGTGATTACTTGAACACAAATGAGTGGCTAAAGCAAAAAATGTGTGAGCGAAACATAAGCAAACGCCAGTTGGCAAAGCAAACAGGCATAAGCTATTCCACACTCACACGAATGCTAAACGAACCCAACACAGGCAACTTGCGCACGTGGCAGATTGTGTGTGATGCGTTAGACGCTAATCTTCAGGATCTGCCCACATCAAAGCATCGCAATTGTATTTAGCCTAAAGGGGGGGGAATTCGAGAAACTCACATGGAGTACATAAACAAGCACATAAGCGAGCGTTATCTCGTAATTTCGTGCATTCATATTCGAGATTTATTCGCTCAACCGCGCTGAGTGAATGTTCGGGATTGGTAAGCTTAAGCCAGCATTCGTGTTCTTGTTTTAATAGCGCGTTAAGCTTTGCCTTACGTTGTGCTTCAAGTTCTGCTTGCCTTTGCTTTTCCTTGTGGTTGAGCCACGCTGTAGCGATTTTGAGGCTGATCCATGCAATAAGCCAAATAAAAAACAGGATGATTACAATAGGCACAAAAAATATTAAAACGTATAAACCACCAAGAGCAGTAAACATAACAGACCTCCTTGCACATAAGCGTGTGATACACCCCCCCTATAGAGAGTGTAACATAAGCATTTAAGGGGACCGGTGCGGGGAAGTTTTATTTATGCGAAAACGCTTTTGAAAATGGCGTTTCTCACCCTAAAATGTAAACAAATGTACGTGAAACTATGCAAAATTAAACGAAAAATAATAATTTTCAGAAAGGGAAACACAATGTCGCGCGAGTTTGCAAAGGCGTTTTATCACTCGAAAGCGTGGAGGAAAACAAGAAATAGGTATTACCACCACCAACATGGACTGTGCGAGCGGTGCGCAAGGGCGGGCAAATTAACTCAGGGCGAGATTGTTCACCACATACAACACCTAAGCCCGCAAAACATAGATAATCCGATGATAACGCTTAATTTTGACAATTTAATGCTTGTTTGTCGTGATTGCCATGCGTTGGAGCATGGTGAGATATACGAAGCAAAAGAAAAAGCAAAGCCCGCGCGCGTGGCGTTTGATGTGGATGGAAACGTAGTAGAACTTAAGGAAGGAAAAACAAATGGAAAATAAAGATTTTATAAAAGCCGTAAACAAACGATTAAAAAACTTTGAGCCCGCGCTCGACACACTTAACGGTGTGGATAAAGTGTTGGCTCAAGATTTAGCGCGTGAATATTGCCAAGTGTGCGTGCAGGCAGACGAAATTCAAGAGCGCATAAATACAACAGGGTATACAGTTTTAAGCCCGCAGGGCGCAAGCGTTAAAAACCCTGATGTAGCGACAAAACACCAGCTTATTCAAGAAAAAGTAAGTATTGCGCCTAAACTCGTGAAACTTTTCAAAGATGGCGGGGTAGGCGATGATGAATTGGCTCGTTTTTTGAGGTAGAGAATGAGTGCCAAGAAAAAAGAAACATCTGCACTCGAAACTTATTGCACGCAGGTTATCAACGGCGATATTTTGGCGTGCGAGAAGTTAAAGCAACTTGCCGAAAAAATGCTGCAGGATATAGCCACGCCTTACAAGTGCTGGCATTTCGACTATAACCAAGCGCAAAAACACATAAACTTTATAGAGCAGTTTTGCAAGATACCTAGCGGGCAGTTAGGCGCGCCGTTTGTGCTAGAGCCTATGGAGCGCGCGTTTGTAGAGAGTATCCACGGCTTTGTGGACGATGAGGGGGCGCGCAGATATCAAGAAATATTTTTTTGCGTAGCTCGTAAAAACGGAAAAACAAGTTTAGGCGCGGCGTTAGAGTTGGATGCGCTTTTCAACGATAACGAGGGAAGCCCGCAAATATACAACGTGGCAAACTCAATGGAGCAGGCCACATTAGGATATAACGCAGTATCGAAAATGATACGGTTAAGCACGGCGCTTTCAAAGCACGCAGAAAAACGCACCACGGGTTGGCACTCAAAGTTAAACTTTGGCACGATAAAACCACTCGCAGCAAACACTACCACGCTCGATGGCTTAGATGTTCACTTTGCACTTATTGATGAGTTGCACGCAATGAGAGACCGCGATGTATACGACCTTGTAAAGCAAGGCATGGCAGCACGCAGACAGCCCTTGTTGCTTTGTTGCACTACTAACGGCTTTGTGCGCAATGGCGTGTTTGATGCGCAATATAGATATGCTAAAGGCGTGCTTGATGGCTCGATTGATGACGATAGATTTTTGCCGTGGGTATACGAACTAGACGCGCGCGAGGAGTGGACAGACGCGCGAGCATGGGTAAAAGCTAATCCAAACTTAGGAACAGTCAAAAAAACGTCTTACTTAGAAAACAACGTGCAAAAAGCAAAGCAAGATGCTTCTTTTCGTGCAACAGTGCTCACCAAAGATTTCAACTTACCCGAAAACCAAAGTCAAGCGTGGCTCACATTCGATGAAGCGGTAAACACTGAAACATTCGATATTCGCGCCCTTGATTTTAAGTATTGCATTATTGGCTTTGACGCGTCCGATACGATAGATTTAACATGCGCGCAGGCTTTTATGGTGCGCCCAGATGATGAGCATATATACGAGCACTCGATGTATTGGATACCAGAAGACGCACTGCTTGAACGCGAAGATAAAGGAATGCGACGTGAGCGCGATGACGTGCCGTATAGACAGTGGGTAAACCGCGGGCTTTTACGCACGGTAACAGGAAACAAAATAGACAAAAAGGTGTTAATCGAATGGATAGCAGAACTCGCGCAAGAATACGGTATTTATACGTTTGCCGTAGGTTATGATCCGTGGCATATGGATGATAGCACTTTGCGCGATTTACGAGCGGTAGTAGGACAGGATAGAGTAGAGCCTATAAGGCAGGGTGCTATCACGCTCAGCCAGCCTATGAAGCAACTAAAAAGCGACTACAAACAAAACCGTATAATTGACAACCACAACCCTATAAACGAGTGGTGCAGAATGAATGTTGAAGTGAAAACAGATACAAACGGCAACATCCAGCCAAACAAGAAAAACCTAAACGCAAAAAATAGAATTGATGGCTTTGCGGCTGAATTAGACGCATATATAACCTTGCTAAACCGCGCAGATGATTTTCGCGCGATGTGTTCGTGAATTTCTTCACAATTTCTTCACAAGTGTTCAAAATTGAGTAATACCCAAGAGTGCATTTTTGTGCAACTATGCGCTTATGGGGATTTTATCTGACATATTCAAACAAAAAAAGACGGATACAGCCGTCAGTCTGAGTGCGCCTTACTATAAAACGATTACAGAAAGCGCACCTATATTTACCTCGTTTAATGGCGCGATATACGAACAAGAACTCACACGTGCGGCAATTGAGCGTTTTGCGCAGGCGTGTAGCAAGTTAAAGTCTGAGTGCGTGGGTGCGAGTGGTTCAAGCATTGAGCGTGTCATTAAAACTCGCCCTAACACGCTTATGACGTGGAGCACGTTTTTGGCGCGCCTTGCAACTATCTATGAGATAGATGATACTGCGTTTGTTGTGCCCACCTTCAAGCGCGATATGCAGACTATCAACGGCTTTATGCCGTATAAATGCGAGATGGCGGAACTCTGTGAATACAAAGGCGAGCCGTGGTTAATCTTGCATGATGCCACGGGTGAGACGTTTGCGATTGAGTATAAATACGTGTGCATTCTCACAAAGTTTCAATATCTATCCGATATTTTCGGTGCGCCTAACTGCTTAAACGCCACGATGAATTTAATAAACGCGCAAGTGCAAGCGCAAGAGCAAGCGATTAAAAACGGCGCGAAAATTCGCTTTATAGGTTCGCTTACAGGCATGGTGCAAGAAAAAGACATGGAAGAAAAGCGTAAACGCTTCGTTGAGAGTAATTTCACCGCGGAAAATACTGGCGGGCTATTGCTTTATGACTCGACTTTTCAAAACTTACAGCAAATTGACCCTAACGCCTACACCATGGATAGCGGAGAGATGGAGCGCATAGAAGAAAACGTATACACGTATTTCGGCACAAATAAAAACATTCTTCAAAATTCATACACAGAGGAACAGTGGGGCGCATATTACGAGGGACGCATTGAGCCGTTTGCTATTCGTTTGAGCGAGGGGCTTACAAGCGTGTGTTTTAGCGATGTAGAACAGGCGCACGGAAAGCACATTGAATTTTCTTCTAATCGCTTGCAATACGCAACGCTTACAAGCAAGCGCACCATGATTAAAGATATGTTAGACCGCGGGCTGTTATCTATAAATGACGCACGCGAGATTTTACAACTGCCACCCGTGGAAGATGGAGACGTGCGCGTGATACGTGGCGAATACGTAGACGCAACAGACGCGAGAAACCTCGTCAAAGGCGCACAGAACACCACAGACAGCAAAGAAAACACCGAGGGCGACACTAACACCACCCAAGACCAAGAAACGCAACAGGAGGGCTAAAAATGCCAAAAACAGACAATCGCGAATATCGCGCAATAAACATGGATACAGTTAAAGTATCTGATGATGATAAAACATATATTGTTACGGGCTATGCCACCACATTCGATGAGCCTTATGCGTTAGGCTTCGATGGCTTTAATGAATGCATTAAACGTGAAGCACTCAAAGACGCAGACCTTACAGATGTAATTTTTCAATACGACCACTCAGGACTTGTATTGGCACGCCAACGCAATAAAACACTTGAAATTGTTGTAGATGAGCACGGGTTACTCGTAAGAGCCGACCTATCTGGCTCACAAAGTGGGCGAGCCTTACACGAGGCTATAAAAAACGGTCTTGTAGACAAAATGAGCTGGGGCTTTACCGTGGCTAAAGATGGCTGGGAGTACGACGAGAAAACTCGCACATCTTATATTACCAAAGTTTCTAAAGTCTTCGATGTAAGCGCGGTATCTATACCCGCAAACGAAGATACAGAAATAAATGCGCGTTCCTACTTCAACGGAGTGATTGAGGCAGAACAGCAGGAGTTGTTGTTGCGCAAAAAAGATCAAGACCGCAGATACAGACTAGCACTAAAAATGAAACTTACAAGTTAAAGGAGAACACACATGTTTACACCATGGACACAGGAGCAATACCGCTCCGCAGACTTAGACGCACTAGAAGTGCGCAAAGAAGAATTAGCAGACGAATTAACAAATCCTAAAAGCGAAGTGCCAACCGATGAGATTGAAAAGGAATGCAAACTTATTGAGGAAAGCGTTGAGCGCATTAGAAAGGCCGCTGATTTACGCGAGCGTAGCATGAAAGCCGTCGCAGGTGGTGCAGGGCGCATTGTTGAGCGCAAACTTACACAAACAGATGCAGTAAAAGACACCGACCCATACGACAGCAAAGAATATCGCAAAGCATTCATGGATTATGTTTGCCGTGGCGTTGCAATGCCAGCGCAATATCGCACATCTGGCACAGTGTCTGAGGGAACAACGCTTACATCAGATATCGCGCCACAAATCCCGACCACAATGCAAAAAGATATCATTCACGCAATGCGCGAATATGGCAATATCTGGAATGAAGTGCGCAAATTGAATGTGCAGGGTGGCACGTGGTTTAGAGTGGTGGACATTGTGCCGACTGCTACATGGTTGCAGGAAAATAATGTATCGAAAGACCAAAAGATAACCGCAGATGAAAAAGTATCATTTTCTTTCTTTGAGCTTGAGTGCCGCATGGCGCAAAGTTTGCTTACCAGTGCGGTAACCCCTGATGATTTCCAAGCAATGTTTGTGCCCGCAGTTGCTGAGGCTATGGTGAAAGCCTTAGAGCAAGCAATTGTAAGCGGTGATGGTACAACTCAACCATTAGGAATTACAGTTGACCCACGCGTTATTACATTGCAAGACAATGACCCACGCAAAGCAGCAGTAGTTGAGATGACCGCTGAACAGTTTGGCGATTGGAAACAGTGGCGCGCAAAGGTTAAAAGCGTTATCCCATCTCGCTATAGAAACGGCAAATTCTATATGTCTTACTCCACGTTTGATTGCTACATCGAAACAATGAGCGATGACAACTCTGCACCAGTATCAACAGACTTTAACCCTGTTACAGGCGTTGAACAGTCTCGTTTGTGTGGTATGGATGTAGTAAAGACCGCTGATGACATTTTGCCTGATTTCGACAGCGCACAAGCGGGCGATGTGGTTGCAATTTATGGAAACATGAACAATTACGCTGTGAACACTCAGCCAAAACTTGCTATGAACACGGTGCGCTGGGTTGACCACAACACCAACGAAGAAAAGATTAAAAGCCTTATGGCAGTGGACGGCAAAGTGCTAGATCCATACGGCTTTATTGTTATCAAAAAGAAAGCGAGCGCATAGAAAATGAAAGTGAAAGCAATAAAAGCATTCACCGATCTTGACGCAAACATTGACCGCGCAGTGGGCGATGTGTGGGAAGTGTCGCAAACACGCAAAGACGCGCTAGACGCTTCAGAATACGCGCCATTGGTTGAGGTAGTGCAAGGTGCTACCAAAGCCAAGGAAACACCTAAAAAGCCCACCACGCGCAAACGCACGCCTAAATCAACGGAGTAAACATTGGAAATACTCGATTACATAAAAATGACTTGTCGCGTATCAACAGACGCGTTTGATGATGAGCTGAATAATTTAATAGCGGCCGCTTATGCTGACATGCGTCGTGTAGGCGTGCGCGAAGAATATCTAAAGAAAAAAGACGCACTCGTTGTTACCGCGATAGGTTGTTTTTGTAAGTCAAGGTTCGGTATGGATAACGCAGACAGCGAAAAGTATTTCAAAAGTTATCAGCAAATGGTGGCAGATATGCTCAACAGCAAGCAAAACGAATGCGCAGATGATACAGATGAGTAGATGGGACTTATACATAACCTTAGTGGACACCAACCCCACCCAAGATGAAAACGGCGCGTGGGTTAGTGGCACACCCATTAAGACAAACGTATATGCAAACCGTCTCAAATTAGGCACATCAACATGGCTTGCTGCAGCGAGTGCAGGATTGCACGCAGACGCAAGCATTCAAGTAAAAACCGCTGAATATGCAGACCAAGACGCTGTGATATTAGACGGGCTTGAATACAACGTTGAGAAAAGCCAAAACTTAGGAGAAAACACTACTCTCACATTGTCGAGGAGATTGCGCAATGGCTAGCACATACAAATGTTCGCTTGATGACTTTGGCAATATCGTCGCGCGCATTATCGATGATTATGAAACAGGTGTTAAAAGTGCTGAAACTCGAAGTGTGCAAAAGATAACTCGCTGGGGTGCTAAAGAGTTGCGTTCATCAGCGTCTGTACCAGTAAGGACAGGCAAATATAAAGCAGGCTTTACATCCACCGTAAACAAAAAGCGCACGGGTGCATTTGGTGTTGTTTACAACAAAACGGCGCCAGGCTTAGTTCATCTGCTCGAAAAAGGACACGCAAAAGTAGGTGGCGGGCGTGTGGCAGGCAGAGCGCATGTAGCACCAGTTGCAACACAAATGTTTACAAAACTTGAAGAAGACTTGAAAAGCGAGGTGAGCCACGTATGAGCCACAAAGACGTTTATAAATGCGTAAGTGCCATTGTGCCATGCACTCACCTTGCATATCCCACTGGAAAAGCTCCTGCGCTACCGTGGGCGGTGTTTGAGTTAGACACATCGGACGGTATGTATGCAGATAACAAAAAATATGCAACCGTGAACAAGTGGACACTCGAACTTTTAGAAAACGCGCGCGATGAAGCGCTGGAGCGAAAAATAGAAGACGCACTTACTGAAACATTTTCACCGTGTGAAGTTGAGGAAGCATGGCTTGAAAGTGAGCAATGCGTGCAAGTGCGTTTCAATTTTACAGAAATAGAAAAGCTAACAGATAAGGAGGCCTAAAATGGCTAATGAACAAGCAGTAAAATTCGGATTGTCTAACGCATATTATGCAGTCTATGATGACACTGAGGGTACATATGCAACCCCTAAACCGCTCAAAGGTGCGGTAAGTCTATCAATTTCTCGCGAGGGCGATGAGAGCACTTTTTATGCAGATGATATCGCCTATTACACCACAAATTCTAATGCTGGTTATAGCGGCGAATTAGAGATTGCGCTTTTCGATGAAGACGCTCGCATTGACTTGTTAGGACAGCAAAAAGACGCGAAAGGCGTTTTGATTGAAAGCACAGACGATGTGCCACCTACGTTCGCATTGCTTTATGAAGTTAAAAGTAATGTGAACGACCAGCGTTTTGCATTCTACAACTGCACATTATCACGCCCTGAAACAGAGGCGAACACCAAAGAAGAAAGCGTTGAACCAGACACCGACACCCTAGAAATTCGCATGATTTCTCGCAGTGTTTCTTTTGGTACAGACACTCTAAACCTTGTAAAAGGTTCGGTGAAAAACACTGAAGACACCAAAGCTACATATGATGACTGGTACAAAGCCGTTTACTTGCCCACCAAAGCAAGCGCCTAACCCGCGCACAAACAAGCGAAAAATTAAGGCGCGAGGGTAAATGAATTTTAATTTTGCGCTCGCGCTTTTTAGTTAGAAAGTGAAACGCATGAAATTTCAAGATAAAGAAGTTATTTTCTCAACGTATACGTTGATGTTGTATGAGCAAGAGTTCAACGGTGCAGACCTTATCCAAGATTTATATAGCAAAGTTGTAATCAAGGAAGACAAAAAAGCAGACGGTGTAATTGCTGAGCTTGATTTTCGCAATGTGAACTGGACAGCACTTTCACGCACACTTTGGGCGGGCTTAAAAACAGCAAACGATGATATGCCTTCATATAAAGAGTGGGCGAAAAACACGGCTGAAGTGAACCTACTTGAACTAAATAACGAGATTATACCGTTAGTTGAGCGTGCGTTTTTTCGAACCAGTGATAGAACCACTGATTAAAAGTTCTAGTAAGGAAAAAATCACAAACTACAAACCACGCTTGCCTTATACATCAATTTATTTAGGTGGACTTCGTTTAGGTCTTAGCAGCGAAGATTTACGCCGTATGCCTTATCAGCGTTTGAGCGCGATGTTATTCGCGGTAAATGATGGCATAGGTGAAACCACACAAACCAGCCAACCTAAAAAGAATGCAAGGCAAGCAACACAGGCAGATATAGACCGTCTATTAGCATAAAGGGGGTGAAACAATGTCAGACGTAAAAGGCTTAACGATAGAAATCGGTGCAGACGCTACAGATTTTGTTAAACAACTCAACCAAATGAAAAGCGTTACACGCGGGGTATCTTCTCAGCTAAAAGCCGTAGATAGTGCGCTAAAAGTAGATCCATCAAACTTTGAATTGCTCAATGCAAAGTCGGTACTTTTGCAAGATAAAATTCAGTCGCTGAATACTTCTTTAGCACTTATGAAAAAACAGATGGACACATTAAGCACAACATCGGGCTTTGATGATTTTAAGGGTATTGCAACCATTGAAAATGAAGTAGCCAAATTGCGCAATAGATATAATTCGCTAAATTCTGAAATTGCTGAAACTTCAAACAAGATACGCTCGCTTGCACAAACTAACGGGTTAAGTTCAAACGCAAAAGATATCAATGTGGTAATTAGTGCGCTTGAGCGTGAAGGTGTTGAAGTAACTGAACTCAAAAACAAACTCCAACAACTCAAATCCGAACAGGCGCAAGCGTCTAGTCAACTTAACGCAGCGAAAAGCGTGGCGGAATATAATAAGATTTCAGTTTCTGTAGAAAAAACCCGCCAACAAGTTCGTTTATTAGGCGATGAAGAAAAGCAAGTAACCGCTAAACTCGACAATATAAACATTTCAGAGCATTTCAGCAAAGCGCAAGGTGCTATTAGCAATGTAACAGGATCAATTCGCACGTTAGGCAGCGCGATGAAAACAGCAATTGGTTCAGCTGCAATATCTTTATCACCTCAAATTCAACAAGTAGGACGCTATGCAATAGAGAGCGCAAACGAAACCGATAGCGCATATAGAAACATGCGCAAAACCGTCCAAGGCACAGAAGAACAGTTTGAGGCACTACGTCAAAGTGCACTGCGTGTTTCATCTACTAGTGTTGTGAGTGCAGATACTATTTTAAACATCGAAGCCATGGGTGGACAGTTAGGCATAGCAGTAGATGAATTAGAAACGTTTGCAAGCGTTGTTTCAAACCTAGACATTGCAACGGATATGGACGCTGAAACGATAGCCGAGCAATTAGGACAGATGGCTAATGTGTTGGACTTATCAAACGATGATTTAACACGTTTTGGCGATAGTTTGGTACGCTTAGGAAACAATATGCCAGCCCAAGAAAGCGCGATTATGGATATTGCAAGTCGCATTTCTTCTATGGGCTCGATTGTTGGTATGACTACCCCTGATATTTTGGCGTGGTCGAGTGCTATTGCTGCAACTGGTCAAAATAGCGAAAGCGCAGGCACTGCTATTTCAAACACTATGTCTGACATTGAAAGCGCGTGTGCTAGTGGTGGTGAACAACTCGAACTGTTCGCAAAGATTGCAGGAATGAGCGCAGATGATTTCAAAGCAACATGGGAAAATGGCGGTGTAACTACTGTACTCAAGAATTTCATTACAGGCTTAAACAGCATGGAAGATGGCGGAGAGAGCGCAACAGCCGCACTTGAAAGTCTAGGTATTACAGGCGTGCGTCAAGTTCAAAGCATTGAGGGCTTGATGAATACTGTTGATAACCTTGATGACGCGCTTTTAATGAGCAACGACGCGTGGAATGGCGTAGCTGATGAATGGGGACAAGCTGGAGACGCTGCAAATGAGGCGGCCGCGAAAAGTGAGGGCTTTAGCGGCACTTTAAGCATTCTCAAAAATGTAGTAGGCAATATTGGCTCTGAACTTGCTGATTCGCTTACTGGCCCACTCCAAGCACTTACAGGGGTTGTGCAAGAGGTAGGCAATGCGATTTCAGGGCTGCCAGAGCCTGCTAAAATGGCTATCGCAGGGCTTGTTGGTATAGGTGCAATTGCAGGCCCTGTAACAGCAGGACTTGCCACCGTGCGTATGGCTTTTGGCGATGTTGGTTCATCTGCTACAACCGCAGGCAAAAGCATGGAGACCGCTGGCAAAAATGCTACTTCTATGGCTTCTAAAGTTTCAGGCATTGCGGGCACGCTTAAAGGCATTGGCATTGCAGCTGCTGCCGCAGGCTTAGCGATTGC
>CAVEFW010000124.1:0-2538 GCA_963615035.1 Phocaeicola dorei | reverse complement strand
ACAAAAATTTGTGCAAACTATGCATTCAATAAACGTTCAATAAGTGTTCACTTGCACAGAATTTTGTTTTTTGCCATGTAAGGTTAATTGGCTATTATAGCCATAATTTGCAGAATTTTTGCATAAAAATATATAAATATTCATTTTTTTGCATATAATTTATTCGAGATTCCCTCTTTGCTCAAAACACATGCAACTCTTTTCTTCAAATTTTTATCAATCCTAGCCGTGACGAGTGATTCCATGCGTCTCATTTCTCTTTCTTGCATTTGTAATACATGTATTACTTGACAATAACATGGTTTCTTTTCTTTTTTTATTTTTGCGTGTTATCCTATCGCGCATGAAATTTTTAGAGAAAAAACCAGTTCACATAGCAATCCTTGTTTTAGGTGCTGCATTTTTGCTCATAGACGCTTTCCACGGAAACATATGGTTCGATGAAAGTTATTCGGTAGGCATCGCAAAATATTCATTCACAGACATCTGGAGCATCGGCGCAGGCGATGTGCACCCTGTGCTTTTTTACTGGGCCTTGCACATAATATATCTGCTGATAGGCGAAAACTGGTTGGCTTATCGCCTGTTTGCCGTGGCGGGAGCTGTAGCCTTGGGGGCATTGGGGCTATCTCACATCCGACGCGACTTTGGCGAAAAAGTGGGAGTTCTATTCACTTTCTTGGCACTTTTCACGCCATATGTTTCACAGATGTCAAGCGAAATTCGCATGTATACGTGGGTTTCTTTCACGGTCATGGTCTGCGCTATCTATGGATATCGCATTGTGGCCACTCTTTGCAACACCGTGCCCAAAAACATAGCAAAAGCCGCGGCTTCGCGAAAAAAAACGTGGGCGGGCGTGCCCTGCATTTGGTGGATAATCTTTGCGCTATCAAGCCTGGCAAGCGCATATCTGCAATATTACGGCGCATTATTTGTATTCATGGTGAATTTAATCTTGCTAATCTTTTTAATCGTAAAGCGAAATTTCAAAGCCATCGCCATATTCGCCATTTTGGCAGTGTTGCAAGTGGGGCTATATGTGCCTTGGCTGGTGGTGGCTTTCGGCGGTCAGGTGGGGCAAGTGTCGGGCACATATTGGGCAAGGCTTTCATTCCCTACAACCATAATAGAGATTGTCACATATCCTTTACTCACAAGCCAGATGTCGTTTGCGATAAAGGGCGACCAAGGTGTTGTGATTCAGGTGTTGTCCAACGCATCTTATGCGCTGTTTGTGGTGTGCGCGATATGTGCTGTTGTTGCATGGATAAAGTGTTCCAAAAACAAAAGCGCGGGTGCTCAAGTCAAGAACGCTCAGGTCAAAAATACTCAGAAAGAAAACACTCAAGCCAAAAAAACCACTGTTGAAGGCACGCAGACCAAAAGCACACAGACTAAAAACGCCACGCTAAAAAACACGCAGACCGAAAACACCGAGGCTAAAAACACCCACACCAAAGAATCTGGAATAAAAGACGTTTTTTCACGCCTGAAATTTCACTTACAAAAAGCGCGCGCGTTCCTGAAAATTTGGGCACGCAAAGATGCCGTTTCTCCCTTTTTGGGAGCGTTCGCCGTATATCTGGGCGTTTTGCTCATAGCCACTGGCGTTTCTGTGTTTTTACAGACAGACATTCTGTATTACAGATATCTATATGTGGGGATAGGCCCGTTTTTGTTTTGTATGGCAGGCATTCTGGCTGCTCTGCGCCCAAAGTGGCTTTCGTGTGTGATGTGCGCCTCTGTGTTGTTTGTTGCAGCCATAAACATGGCGTGTTTGGTGCACGACGATTACAGCGACGAAAACAAAGAACCCTTGCGTGCGTTTGAAGAGATCAGCCAAAAAACAGACTTAATATTGTCTTCAGACATTGGCTTTATGGGCGTTACGGCCGTTACTTATCCAGATGTGCCGCAAGTTTATATGGATTGGCAAAAGGGCGGGTGGAACATAGCCTATAAGGCATATGCTCCCGCCATGACTTCCGTTAAAAAATGGGAGAAAGTTTTGAAAGATTACCACGGGCAATTTGCCGTGATAGCGCAATCTTCAAAAGGCGATGTGCCGCGATCGGTGACAGATCTAGATCGCAAAGACAACATAAGCGTGATAGACCAATACATCTATTATCGCCCCTATGAGCGCACGTTTTTCACGGTGGCACTGCTTGAGAAAGAATAGGGTTTGACTGAAAAATTAGTGCTTGCTTTCGTATTCGCGAATTTGCTCGTCTGTAACGCCATATTCGTTCTTTAACTTGTTTAACTCTGTGCCCGATTTGGCGAAGCGATTTCCCATGATTCCAACACCTATAACCACAATCACGGTGCCACCAAAAATCAAGATGCTCATTAGCACAGAATGATCATTCATCCCCGAAAACGAAACAAACGCCCACCAAGCTATGCCTATGACAACGGCAGCCAACAGCTGAATTAAATAGTTGCGACGCTCTCTTTTTAGCTGCACCGCCGCAGAAACATATTTTTTACCAGCACCTTTATTTCTCTTTGTTCCCTTAGCCATCATCTCTC
>CAVEFW010000123.1:0-10939 GCA_963615035.1 Phocaeicola dorei | reverse complement strand
TAGAATTTTCAACTTGCATGCCGATGCAAAAGCCCTCGCATTCATATCCCAAAAGTGCTGCTCTGTCGAAAAGATCGGCAAGCTTTAAGTCGTGAAGCGAAGTTGCAGGGCCGCTTACCCGCGCCATGTCTTGCGGGCTATATGTAAACACAGTGCCTGGTGCATGTCCTGTGCCATCCACCGCGTCTACCGTAATAATTTTTTTGCACGTTTTCACATATTCGATCATATCTAGGCTCAAGCAACCCACGTCAAATAGCCCAACCGTTTTGTCTGTGTCGAATTTTTCACGAAAAGCATCAAGTGCAGCAGGGCCTATGCCGTCGTCCATCTCGAGCTTGTTGCCCACAAAAAAAACTGCAACTTCTATGTCTTTCATGTTGTTATTATTCATGTGAACATTATCCATGCAAAATTTCAATACCCACGCAAAATTATTCTTGGATGCTCAAAACTAGCGCATCGATTTCTTCTTGCGTCATGCCGCCGGCTTCTAGATAGGCAATCGCACAATCTTTATATTGTGCGTTTTTCAATATGTCGCCCGAATATTCCACAGACGACACAGCATCACCACTGCCTGAATATTGCCCCGATAACAAATATTCACAGAACGCATCGAAATAAAGCTCTACTACCGCACTGTATCGCTCTGGCATGTCTTCTTTTGTAATTCCATAGTAATTTTTGTATGTTTCCATGTAATCGGCACACATCTCGTCGTAGGTTGCCCCACAAAGTGCCTCTATCAACATGCAAACAAAGCCGGTTCTGTCTTTTCCCTCTTGACAATGAATATATGCGCAGTCTTGCTGTGAGCTAATAAATCTCAATGCGTTGGCAGTTTTTTCTTTGTTTGATTGCGTTTCGTAATCGGAAGTCATCGACACCAAAATTGCGTGACCTGTCTTAACACTGTTAAGCGCATAATCGGATTTGAAGTTTTTATCGGAAGAATATTTTTCAATGTCAGAGTCAGAATCTGCTAAGTCGACTATGTTCAAGATACTCATGCTTTCCAAAAGTGAGTTTACGGTTGTAGCGCGATGTTTTGCGCTATCAAAAGGAGAGGCACCACGATAAAGATAGTTTTCCTTGAGCGTGCCACCGCTCAGCGCACGAAAATTCGCAAACTCAGCATCTGATGAATAGTCTTCCCTATTCATCGAATAAGACAAGTTCAGCGATTCTTGAGTGTCTAGATATTTGCCTTTTTCATTTAGCGTGATTGTGACACTATCTCCATTGGCAAGGTGAGCCTCGCTCCAATAGTTTCCGTTGTTTTTCGTTACGGTCACACACGCAGCCCCTGGATATGCAACCATCAAAGGCTCGTTGCGTCTGACGTAATATCCATCGTAATATGGAATATCCTCGAGCACTTCCCCGTTGCTGAACTCAACACTCACGCTGTCTCCCAACTCAAAGCCAGCATCTTTTAAGTCGTCTTCTGTAGCGCTTAAGTTAGCCGCCTCAAACTTTGAGTCTTTGTTTATAGTTGTGGTGAAAGTTGCACCCCGCTCGCCCAAGGCATTCGACGTTTGTGTGGAATTTGCATTGGACGGCTGCGTGTTGTTTTGCTGCGCATTTCCGCCCGAGCAAGCCGCAAGCGTCAACATGAGTGCGAACGAAACGACAAAAACAAGCACGTTCGAGCATAAGTGCTTCTTAAAATTAACTGGAGTTTCTATCTTCATGATTTAAAGCCTTTCCAACTGTTCTTAAGAGTGTTTGCGACAGTTTTGACGGGGGCTTAGTGGCACTTGGCATCGCAAACCAAACCCCCTCAAAATGGCGCAAACACTCTTTGCTATACGAAAGTTCTAAAAAGTGTTTGCGACAGTTTTGCAGGGGGTAGAGAGAACGCTTGGAACCGCGTCTCGAAACCCCCTCAAAATGGCGCAAACACTTTTTTCATCAAGATAATTATAAAGCATGTTTGATAAAGTTTTGCGGGGGTAGAGTCGAATTTGGAACCATGAGACGAAACCCCCATCAAAACTGTCGCAAACACGCCCTTCCTCAAGTAAGTAAAAAAGATACTGCATTCAATCCGCTTACGGTTAAAAAACTGGTTCCAAAACAATAAGGCCGCATCACCCGATGCAGCCTTATTTTAAGCTATCTATATGCAAATGCTCGCACTAAAAAATCACCCGCATACAAAAATTAACTTGCAGCTTTTTCTGCAGCAGGCGCATCATCTGTTTCCTGTGCCGCATACGAGTCAGGGATTTCAGGCAAAGGGCGAATGCCTTTTCCATCCATCTCATCATAACCCACGATGATGTGCTTATCTGGGTCATACACAAGCCCGCCATGTTCTTTTCCAAACAAGATGAGCTTCGATGGCTCGATGCCTTCCACATTTGCCAGATATAGATGAATGAAGCAGAAGATGATAAAGACGAACATGAGGAAGTAATGGATGATGCGCATAGACATTGTGCCACCAACTAAGTTGTTGAGTGCCATGCAAAATGCGCTTTGTTGCGTGGGTGCCCAGATGCACAATCCAGTGATGAACATGATTATTATCAAAAGCGGAATGAGCAAATAAGAAATCTTTTGAGGCACGCCCAACTTTCCACCCAGCGGGTGAGTTTTGCGCAAAAATAGATAATATTTTATCCACTGAATTGCCTGATGGCGATTGTCTTTTTGAGGCAGCCACATCCAGATGTCGCTTTTTTTCTTGCGTGTGCCACCAGCAGGTGCAGCCTTGATGAAAAATGACATCAAGATGCGGATCACGCAGTTAAAGAAAATCACAAAACCGCACAGGATATGCACGCCGCGCGCCACGCTCTCAAAATATGGAAAGTATGGAAAGTGAATATAGATTCCCGACAATATGAGCGCGAACATGCATATCAAGTTTATCCAGTGCGTTACGCGAAATGGCTTTGGATGAGCCTCTTTGTAATGTGCTAAGTGTGCCATTTATTTCACCCCCCAAGGGTTGGTAACAGTTTTGAACGTTTTGCCTGTTGCAGGCTCTGAAATGTGAACCGAACAAGCGGTGCAGGGGTCAAAGCTATGAACGGTGCGCAAGCAGTTGATGGGCTTTTCGATTGTTTCCACAGGGCATCCAACCAGCGCTTCTTCCAGAGGCCCAAGCGAGCCATCTTTTCCTCGAGGAGCCAAATTCCAAGTGGAAGGAATGATTATCTGATAGCCGTCAATCTTGCCATTCGTAACTTTTTCTGCGTGATACAGAGCGCCACGAGGTGCCTCCCAAAATGCAGTGCCTGAGCCAGACGAATTTGTGGGCTCCACGAAATATTTGGAGTCTCCGCCTTTCACCGCCTCGATTAACTCGAGAGTCCAGTCTTCCATGAGTTTGGCGATATAGACTGTTTCAATCTGACGAATGGCAGTGCGCCCAAGCGTTGATTGGCACTGAGAAATGGTCAAACCAGTTTTTTCTAGCAAGTCATCCACGCTTTCTTTCACGAACGCCACGCCGCGCTTATATGCCACCAACATGCGTGCAAGCGAAGATGCTTCCATGCACTTGCCGCCATATTCAGGGCGTTTTACCCATGAATATCTGTCAGAGGTGTCATATTTAGTAAATTCAGGCTCTGTAGTGAAATAAGGCGAATTATAAGTTTCTTTGCCTTTATACCAAGACCTGCCCACATATTCTGTAATCTTGCTTTCATCTGGCTCTGTGAGGTTGAGCTTTTCATCCAACACGCCGCTGGGCAGATATCTGTTCTTCATCTGCTCTGTGTAATCTGCGTAAGGCCACTTCTCGCCCTCGAACACACCCCATGCGATATAGCGACCAGGGCCTTTGCCAAATTCGAGCGCCTCTGGATAAACCTTGGCCAAGATTAGCGTGTCAGGCAAAAGCGTTGAATCAACCCAAGCACGCAGCTCGCGCACCAGATATAGAAGATCGTCAAGTTTTTCTTCTGTGGGAACAAATGGTGTGCCACCAGGGGTGATGGTCATCACATGCGGCATCTTGCCACCCAGAAGTGCCGCTATCTCGCTTGCTTTGCTTTGATAGGTCAAAGCTTCCAAGTAATGGCTTGTCAAGAGCAAATCTTGCTCGGGTGTGCATTTGAAAGCCTTGCCGTCGTCTGCGTCGAACCAGTTGCCGCTAAATATAGACAGCTGCCCGTTGTCTGCAAACTTTTGCAAGCGCTCTGCCAGTGTTTTGAAATCTGTGTTTGCGCTAGTTCCAAAAGATGTAGCAAGCTCTTTTGTGGCTCCAACATCGGCTTTGAGCGCGTTTAGGGGGTTTACATAGTCTAAGCCCGCCAAGTTATAGAGCCAAAGAATGTGAGAGTGCAAAAATTGTGCGCCCTCTATTAAGTTGCGAATGATGCGCGCGTTGTTTGGGATTGTTATCCCCAGTGCTTTTTCGCCAGCGATGGAGGCTGCATGTGAGTGAGAAACAGGACACACACCACAAATGCGTTGCACGATGTGAGCAGCATCGGCTGGGGTTCTTTTTTCCACGACCAATTCCATGCCGCGAAAGCAACCGCCCGAAGACCACGCGTCGGTTACAACGCCATTTTTAACTTCCATCTCTACACGAAGATGACCTTCGATGCGAGTTACTGGATCTATTGCTGTACGTACCATTATTCATCACCACCTTGCGCACTATCTTCGCCCTCGCCGTCTGCGCCTGCCTTGTCGCGATTGGCTATAGTTTCGTTGATTTCTGCTTTTTTCGCATTTTCCTCTTTGCGCAAACGCTCGTTGTATGCTTTGTTTTCTTTTTTATCTGCCTTTGCCGCGTGCTTAGCATTTTTTGCTTCCGCCGCCTGTTTTTTGTCTGCCTCAATCACAGCATCGATGTCTTGATACTGACCGATAGATTTCTGTGGGTGCTTTTCGTCCCACACACGAATAGTCTCGAACGGAGCACCGCCATCCATCCTGCCAGATTTCTTCATGCCGAAGCCGTGAATCACAAGGGCCACAGCCACGATTGCTGTAAGACCAATGGCCACGGTGGAAGGCTGGAAGAAAAGATCGTTTATGTGAAGGTCGCGATGGCGATTTTTGAATGGAGCATTCACTTCCACCCAGTTTTGACCTGCGTTTGCAGGGTTGGCTTCACAACAACCAATGCAAGGAGCACCAGCTTTCACACACCAACTTCTGCGATGGTTCCAAAGAGTAACGCCGCAATTAGAATAGGTTTGAGGCCCGCGACAACCCAGAGGATATAGACAATAGCCTTTTGCTTCTTCTGGAGAGCCAAACTCATAGACAAACTCGCCATTTTCAAAGTGACCACGGCGCTCGCAGTTGTCATGAATTGTTTGACCGAAAATCTGCGATGGTTTGTTTTCGGCGTTTAGCTTTAGAGCTTTGAGCGACCCATCATCCAGCATGAGCGCGTCAACCAAAACTGCAATGAGCCACTCGGGGTTTGCAGGACATCCAGGAATGTTTACAACAGGTGTTTTGATGTTGTGGTCATTCAAACACTCCTGCACGCCTATGGCACCAGCAGCATTTGGATAAGCAGAACACCAACCGCCATTCACCGCGCAAGAACCAAGTGCCACCACAGCATTTGCGCTCTTTGCGGCTTTACACAAAATCTCAATGCCTGGCTCTTCAGCCACACGAAGCGCGTTTCCGCTCCAGTTTTTGAGCACTGCGCCTTCATAGACTAAAATATAGTTTCCCGCCTCGATAGTTTGTTCTTTGGCTTCTTCCATGGAATATCCTGCGGCAGCTGAAAGAGTTTCGCAATAGTTAAGCGAAAGCAATTCGAGCACGACCGATGCAGGATCAGGCGTATCTACCTGTGCAAACGATTCGGTGCAGCCCGTGCACGATGCGCCCTCTATCCAGATTACAGGATATAGATCTCCTTTTTGTGCACCGATGACCGACTTTTCCACAGCGTTTGCAACCTTAGGAGCAGCAAGCTCAGATAGACCCGCAGCCACGGCTAAGGCACCGCAGAGTTTCATGAAGCTTCTGCGTGTAACGCCGCGTGCTTCCAACATGCCTTGAAACTCTGAGGTATGCGTCAATGTTTCCATGTACACACCTCCTTTTTAGTGCGTCTTGACAATAAAACGCGCTTATTATCACCGAAGTTTTTCTGTTTGCGCGTGTAAATGTGGATTTTGTGGTCAAAATGTTACTTTTTACGCTTGGAGTAGCACGATTGTTAGACGCGGTTTACTTGTGTTGGGTGGGTTTTAATCTTGGAAATCGGAATCGAGCGCCCCTGGCCTGTGCGCTGGCGCACAGAACATTTATCACGCAGAACATCTACCACACAGGATAGCAGCCCAAAACTTTCACTTCGCGAAGCTTTAGGCGCAAACAACTAAGCGCAGTTTGAATGTTTGGTTCGGTGATTTTGCCTTCCAAATCGACAAAGAACATATAGTCGCCCAGGGCCTGTTTGGTGGGGCGAGATTGCAACATGGAAAGGTTTACGTTTGCATATGCAAATTCTTCTAAGATCATGAGAAGCGCGCCCACTTTGTCTGCTTGCAAAAATAGCGCAAGCGATGTTTTGTAAGCATCTTGGCAAGCAACTTGGCCGTTTGAAAAACAGGTGGCAAGCGGGCTGTTTGGTCTTGCTATCAGCGCAAATTTGGTTTGGTTTCCGAAGTTGTCTTCTATGTTTTCAGCCACAACCCTCACATTTGCCAGGCTTGCAGCCAGTTTGTTTGCAATTCCTGCAGTGTGAATGTCGTTTGCGGCTTGTTTGGCACTTTGCGCAGTTGAATGTGTGGTGTGCAAACTCACGCCAGGAAACTTTGCGTTTATATAGCGTCTGCACTGAGCGATGCCTTGTGCGTGGCTGGATATCTGTGTAATGTCGGCAAGTTTAGCTTCGGAGTGCGCCACAAGGCAGTGATGAATATCTAGCACGACTTCCGCCAAGATTTGTGCGTTGCTTGTGTGAGCAAAGTTGTCTAATGTCGATGTCACAGCACCTTCAATGGAGTTTTCTATGGGCACAACACCCGCGCTCACGCGCCCTGTGTCCACAAATTCAAACACTTCATCAAACGTTGCACATTCGATGAATTGAAAATCTATTTGCTCGTCGGCCTCTTCGCCTTGAATCAAGTTTGAAAATTTTTGTGCAGCTATATGAGAATACGTGCCCGCGGGCCCTAAAAATGCAATTTTGAGATGTTTTAATTCTTTGTTAGTCATGTTATTTAGTCATGTTGTTTGGCGATTTAGTCATATTGTTTGGCGTTAACACACGCCACTCCTAGAGCGAAAAGTCAGGGGGCGTGTTGGGCGTGTTTTTGTTGTTGGCGGCGTTATCTGACAAGTTTTGCAAACCAGAGCCGCCTTTACCCGAACTTGTTTTGTTGCTCGCATCTGAAGACAGACCTAAAAGATCGTCCACCGACGCAGCACTTTCAAGCTCTGAGCGCAAATGTTTTGCCACATCGTCTTCCATGTTTTTATATTCAACCGATTCGATGGGCTGAAATGTGGACAGACGCTCAAACAAGTAATCTTCGGTTACTGGAACAAATTCCTTGTTCATAAGCCCGTCTTTATATGCGGCTTCAAGCGCTTCGCGCGTGGCTGTGTATATGTCAAAACGCGACAAATTGGCAGAATATTTAATGAGTTTCGATAGGCTAACTTTTTTGAGAGACGGGTGAGCCAGCCTCAAACTTTCCCAGATTTCTTGCCTGTCGCGCTCTGTGGGCATCTCGATGTTCACCATGGAAAAAGGCGAGAGCAGATCGGCAAAGAAAGAATCGATATCGCCATAACACGATATGGAAGCCATGACATAGACACTTGAATCAGACACTGCTTGATCTATAAGAGCTATTGCCTGACGTGCGCCTTGAGCCAGGCTATGACGCCACATCTCGCCATCGCCCGCAAAATCTTCGGGGGCGCTCATCCACAAATCAATGTCTTCCAAACACAAAACAGCAGGCCCTATTATGCCCTTTGCACCTTTTTCGATGATTGAATTGGCCAGCGCATTCACCGACAAACAAAGCACTGTGGAGCCTTGCATGTTTTCTTCAACGCTCATGCGCAAAACAGGAAGCCCAGGCTCGTTGGCACTGGCTTCCATAAATTTATTCACGTCTTCGCGAGACTCTCCAGTGAACATGATTGTATCGTTTGTGAAAATGGAATTTATCCCATGTTTTTCGTCTAGTTCTGCAACCAAATCTTTGTATGCAGGGTCATAGTGCAACCCAAGCCCAAACGCTATCATCTCGCGTTTGGCGTCTTCATATCCTGGCGTGTTCGCATAGTTTATGCGCTTAGTTATCTTTGTGCCGACTTTTTGAAGATTAGGATTAGGGGCGGCTTTTGGCTCTTGGGTTGTTTTTTCATGTAAGTTTTTCAACATGTCGCCTATGTTGTTCATTATCTCTTCGAAGTCAGGTGAGCTTTGTGCGGCTGCGCCTGCGTTAGTGGCCGCGCTCGTAGTCGCGCCCTTTCCTGCGCCTGCGTTAGTGGCCGCGCTCGTAGTCGCGCCCTTTCCTGCGCCTGCGCTCGTAGTCGGACTCGCGCCTGCGTTAGCGCTAGCGCTCGCGACCGAGCCAGTGCTCGCACCTGCGGCAATGCCCGCGCCAGAGCCAGAACCTACACCAGCGCCCGCGCCAGAGCCTGCACCCGCGCCAGCACCCTTATCAGCGCCAACATCTTCTGGGCGCTGTTTGTTTTTAGGTGTGGTGCGAAACCCAAATCCATCACCAAGTGACACACCTGGCGTGTCCATTTTCTCGCCCACTTCCACAAAGCCATTTGCACCAAGCGCCACCCCAGGTGCAGCCGCTGCATTCTTTTCAGCGTCTTTTGCATGTCCTTGTGAACTCTCAGATGCAACTGCACCCAGAGGCACATCTTCTGAGTGTAAAACGCCATTATCTCGAGCGACGCCATCACCCTGAGCAACGCCATTACCTCGAGCGACGCCATCACCCTGAGCAACGCCATCACCTCGAGCGATGCTATCACCCTGAGCAACTCCTTTACCCTGAACACCTTCACCACTTTTTGTGGCATTAGCTTCCTTGTCATCTGAATCATCGCTAAAAGATTGCTTGGTCTGCGGCGCCAAAAAAGACTGAGCGTCTACAATCAGTTTTTCGCTGTCGATATCGTCTTTCGCCTCATCTGTTTCAGCTGGAACTCTTATCGTGCCCACGTGCACAACCTTAGAGCCAAATGGCGCATCGGGAATGTCGTCTAGCACTTCTCGCAGCGAATCGCGCGAAATGCCAAATTCTGCCAGCTGATCTAGCGTGAGCGACCGAAGTTGCTCGTTACAATGATCCAGCTCGTCATTTGACAGATGCGGCTCCAAAACATCATAGATATATTCGCAAAGAGTATGTTCGTGTGAATTGCACGCGATGGTCCAAGCCTGCTTTAAGCCTGAAATCGCATCTTCGTTTGGATTTTGGCAGTTAGACGCTGAATAAAAATATGCTGCAAGATATAGATGCAGGGCAACCAAATCGCAACCCGCATCTTGAGCACCTTTTGCTCGATTGATCAGGTTGGCTAAAGTGGCGTCGATATTGCTTTTTATGAAGTGGCTGCCGTCATTTATGTTATTCACGCTTATCACCTTCTTGTTTGGTAATGTCTTTCACATCACTGCCTCTATTATAAGGCTCGTCCCAATAAATTACATCCCATTTGTTGTTTTGTGCGTGTTTGAGCAAAGCTCTGTCAGGGCAAACAGCATGTGGTGCGCTTGAAAATTCAAGAATCGGTATATCTGAGTAATGATCTGCGTAAGCATCTGTCACAACCCAGGCACCCGCGCCAAAACGCCCGTCTGCGTATGCACGCAACGCCAGCACTTTTTGCACGCCCTCTATCGGCATGCCGTCTACGCATCGCTCATATGTGCCGCTCTCGCTCACTTTCATGCGCGTAGATATCTGGTGATCTACGCCATGAATTTCACATATGCGAGAAACTATGGGCTCAAAGCTGGCAGAAACCACCACCACTTCCCTGCCGCTTGCATGGTGTTTTTCAATTTCAGCTGTTGCTTGGTCGCGCCATATCTTTTCAACAACGCGATCTACGTATTCACTCAAGAATTTATCCACTTTATCTTTCGGCTTGCCAACAAACGCTTTCCACACTTTCGATCTCACCCATGCCTCGTTTTGAGGAAGCTTCAGTTTGTAAGCCAGCCCCCAAAATCCAATTATTAAGCCAGTGTGCAAAAAAAGTTTGCCGTGCTTTAGCAGATCCAACACCAATCGCACGGTGGAAGATCCATCTAAACACGTTCCGTCTAAGTCGAACACCACAAGTTGCACTTTTTGATTTTCCATCTCTTCCCCAAAGCCTTAAAAAAATTGCTTACTTTAAAGCGAAAACTCAAACACGTCGCCCCAATTTCTGCGAAGCGACACGCTCATCGAGCCATTCAAATTATCATAGACGGCTGAATATTGCGTGTTGCTCGTGACATCTTCAGGGTTCGGGTCTTGAGCAGACGCTTGAAGCGCACGCCAAGCAACATTTTGTGCGTCTTTGCTGTTCAAGCTGCTCGAGTTGCTTAGGTTGTTTGAGTTGCTCGAATTGTTTGAACTGCTCGAGTTGCCCTGGTTGCTTGAGCTGCTCGGATCGCCCTGGTTGCCCAAGTTGCGCTGATTGCCCGAGTTACTTAAGCCGCCGCCCGCATGTTGTGCGCCTTGCTCGCCAAGCACGCGTTCAATCGCTTCATATCGCTCTTTTCCATGACCATATATGCCATTTTTTTGGTTGGGCAAAACCCTGTCTTTATACAGAGCATAAAAGTTGGTGATCGAGCGCATGGGCACAGCCTTCATTTTGCGCTCCGGGTCTTCTGGGTCCCACTCAACCACACAGCCGCAGCCCTTTGCGTCTGTGATATAGAAGTGATAGTCGCGCCCCGAAGTTGCAAACATGTCATATGAACCCAGCAGTTGCACAGCGTCTTGTGTGG
>CAVEFW010000122.1:0-2901 GCA_963615035.1 Phocaeicola dorei | reverse complement strand
ACATGCAACGTCAAGCCACAAAAGATGCAGGAAAAATTGCGGGATTGAACGTGTTGCGCATCATCAACGAACCCACCGCGGCAGCACTTGCTTATGGTTTGGATAACGGTCAGCCGCAAAAGGTGATGGTGTTTGACTTGGGCGGCGGCACGTTTGACGTGAGCATCATAGAGATAGGCGAAAACGTGATTGAGGTGCTGGCGACAGCGGGCGACAATCACTTAGGCGGCGATGACTTCGACGAGCGTCTTGCAAACTATCTAAAAGAAACGTTCAAGCGTGAAAGTGGCATAGATATTTCACGCGACGCTGCTGCGTGTGCACGCATTCGGCAGGCTGCTCAAAGTGCCAAAAAAGATTTGTCGAGTGCCACGAGCACCACGATAAATCTGCCATTTTTGACACAAGATGCGCAAGGTGCGAAACATTTTGAATACACCATCACGCGTGCGCAATTCGAGGAAATGATAGAAGATATCATCGCTCGCACAGAAGGCCCTGTCATGCAGGCACTAAACGACGCGCTCATAGCACCTAGTGAACTTGGGTGCGTGCTTTTGGTAGGTGGTTCTACGCGCATCCCTGTGGTTCAAGCGAAAGTGCGAGAACTCACAGGAAAACAGCCCGCCAGCAGTGTAAACCCCGATGAATGCGTGGCGTGCGGGGCAGCCATTCAGGCAGACACGCTCATGCGCGCACAAACGGGATGTGCACTTGCCACGCGAGGAAGTGAAATTTTGTTGCTCGATGTGGTGCCACTTTCGCTTTCAATTGAGACGCTCGGCGGTGTGGCCACGCGCATAGTCGAGCGAAACACTACACTTCCCGCGCATTATTCGCAAGTGTTCACCACAGCCGCATCGTTTCAAACGAGCGTGGAAATTCACGTGATGCAAGGCGAGCGCCCCATGGCGGCTGACAACAAAACTATAGGCAAGTTTCGCTTGAAGGGCATAAAACGTGCGCGTGCGGGAGTGCCTCAGATTGAAGTCACATTTGACATAGACGCGAACGGCGTTTTGGTGGTGAGCGCAAAAGATTTAGACACGGGGCGCGAGCAGAGCATCACGATTGAAGATGACGATCGCCTAAGCGATGCAGAAATCCAAGCTGCCATTCGCGATGCCGAGCAATATTCAGCGCAAGATGCCGAGCGTAAACGCGGCTGGGATGTGCGCGATTCGGCACAAAGGCTTACAGAAGAAGTGAACGAAGCGCTCACGTCAATGAAAAAAGACATCGACAAGCAAGAAAAGAAGCAAATTCAAAGTGACATGCTCACGCTTACAAAGGCTTTAAACAAGCGCGTGAAAAAGGGCGAAAACCCTGACATAGGCGCGATAGAAACTGCTCGAGATGCGCTGGAGAAAAGCAGTGCACACGTGCGCGAGCTCTATGCAAAAAGCAAGTAATGCTGGGTTTGCGTTTTCAAGCATTTATTTCAAGCAGCTTTTCTCAAGCGTGCCTATAACTCACAAAAACTATAGTAACTCATAAATTCGTTGATATATTTACAACTTTGAGCACCGTATCTACTATGTCCTCATCAGGCGCCTGAACATATGAATATATACAAATGAAAAATCCAAGGAGGACATATGAAACCTGGAGCATATCTTGAGATTACGATGACAATTGAAAATGATAAACGACCCGATGCCGCCAAAGTGTATACCACCTATCGTGAACCGTTTCTTTGCAATATTGAGGGTGCGCTCACAAAAGAATTGCTTATTCGAGATGAAGATGTGCAAGTAATTCACGGATTTGATACGCCTGCCCATGCGAGAGCATATCTTGAGACAGATATGTTCAAAAACGATGTTGCAAAAGGCTTGGCACCCACGTGGTCGTGCGATCCTGATGTGAGAATTTATGAAGTTGCGTAAGTATAAAGTTTGAAGAGTTGTATAAAATCGGGTTTTCGCTTATCTATTTCTAAATGAGTTAATGCAAACATACATTTCAGAACTTGTTGTGCTTATGACATGCAGGGGGTATTCTCGGAGGCTTCGATTTCTTATTAGTTTATTTTTTTCTTGAAATCTGCAGAAACCTCGAATACCCCCCGCATGCTCATAAGCTGTCTATGTGAACCTGAATTTTGCTTGCAAAAATGTTTGACAAAAGCGAAAAGAAAAACAGGGGCGTGCAGCAAGTCTGAGCACAAACTTCAAAATCGCTCGAATGAGCGATTTTACTAAATAGGCGCGAAGCAGTGGAGCGCATGAGTGCGGAAGTCCAGTGAACTTCCACACGAACAGCGGAAACGTCAAAGCATTCACCTCTGTTTTTCTTTTCGCCTTCGCCTGTAGTAGATAAATTGGTGTGCGCAGAATTATACGATTTCAATCAAAAATTTAGCCTCTTTGCTTTACGACTTAAAAAAAATTCACGCAAAACGTGTAAAAAAACGTATTTATTTCTTGCCTGCTTACGTGTTACAATGTTAGTACGTAAGTTTTAAGGAGGCGACATGACTACTGTAACCATTCGAGTAGACGCTGCAACTAAAAAGGAAGCACAAAGCGTTGTTAACAGCTTGGGATTTGACTTGTCAAGCATCACAAGGGCATTTTACAAACAGATTGCACGCACGCAATCTATTCCTCTGACTTTATCCTGCGAACAACCCAACGAAGAAAGTCTCGAAGCCATAGCCGAAACAGAGGCGATGATGCGGGGAGAAATTCCTGCAAAAGGATATTCTAGCTTTCAAGAAATGCTTGCCGACATTTAAGGTGTGGTCATGTTACAAATCTATCCAACTGCACTATTTAAAAGAGATCTAAAACGGCTAAGGAAAAATCATGTAGACCTTGACCCATTAGATGAAGTTACGCGCTAATCGCGTAACTTTAATACGGGTTTTACAGAAAAGACTTCCAAATCTCTTAGATA
>CAVEFW010000121.1:0-5054 GCA_963615035.1 Phocaeicola dorei | reverse complement strand
TTGTGCTTGTTGCAAGTTATAGCCTGAATCCGATGTATCGGCTTCAGGGTCTAAAAACACCAAAAACCTTTCGCGCTGATAGTTTTTTAAGATGTGATATTCATAAGATCCATTTGATGTGGGAGTTTTTATCAGCTCATCAACCGCTAAAAGCGCCGCCGCACACAAAAGCAAAACGCCTAGCGTTATCAAAAGATATTTAGGTTTTGCGCCGCCCATTATCAGAGCCACCGCCCCTATGAATAGATAAACCAGGCCCGTGCCCAAGTCTGGCTGAGTTAAGATGCAGATGAAGGGAATTGCCAACAACGCGAGCGCTTTCATATATTCTCGCACGTCGTTTAGGCGTCCTTCATATCTTGCCATGACACTTGCAGCCAAAAGCACCACCGTGATTTTCGCAAATTCGCCAGGTTGTAATTGCATGCCTACGTTTATCCAGCTGTTGGCACCATTTCTTGAAATGCCGAGGCCTGGAATGTGAGGAGATAAAATCAACACCACGTTTATGACCATGAAAACAACGGTGAAACCAGATAGATATCTGTAATCAACTCTCCACAAGACCAACATCACCACAACGCCTATTGCCACTGTGGCTGCTTGACGCGTGAAGCTATAGTCTGCGTTTCCATAGACCGCGGAATATACAACGCAAAGCCCATATGCCACAAGCAAGCATATAACGACCACAAAAGGAATGTTCACGGGCAGCCTTTTTGTGGAGCCGCCAGGCGTGGCCACGTTGCCTTGAGCTTTGTTTAATGTTGATATTTGTGGTACTGGCATTTGTTTTTCCTAGTTCGTTCTGGAAGTGGATGTCTGCGCATCGCTCGACTCGCTCACCACGGTTTTGCCCGAAGCGGCAGCTATTGCACCCACATCGCTCAGTTCACCTTTGCTATATTTCACGGCCGCGCCCAACAATTCTATACAAGCATACGCCATCTGCGTGGATTCTCCACTTTCTTCATTCACGCCCGCCACAACATATCGAGGGTTGTCATATGGCGCATATGCACAAAGCCAAGAAAACTCCGATTTGCCCGCCACCTCGGCTGTGCCTGTTTTGCAAGCGCCATCTATGTCTTGAGCGGCAAACTTGGAAGAAAAATTGGTTTCTGCTACGCCTTTCAAAGCCTCGCGAACATATTTCAAGTTTTCCTGTGACACCTCTGGTGTGCCCATTTCTTCTCTGCCCTTTGATATGACCACTTCGCCTTTGGAATTTTTCACCTCGCGCAAAAGATGCGGCTTCAACAACTTTCCGCAAGCAATGGCGCCATATGCCACAACTTGTTGAATGGGCGTTACTAAAACGTATCCTTGCCCTATCACCATGTTCGTTAGATCTCCGCCCTTCCACTGCGCCTCTTCGGGCACATCGCGAAAATATTCCGCCTTCCAAGAAGGCGTGGGAATGCGGCCTTGAGCCTCTCCACTTAAATCGATGCCTGTTTTTTTGCCGAAATCATATTCAGCGATGATATCTTGCATGGCTGTGTCTGAGATTTGCCCGCCCTGCGACACGCCCGCATAGTAAAACGATTTCGCAATCTCATAGAACACAACGTCGCAAGAATTCACTATGCCGCCGTGTAAATCGAGCGTGCCATGACCTAAAAGTTGCCAGCAGTTTTGAATGTCTCCCGAGCCAAATCCATCCCAAGAACCGCCACAAGTCCACTCCGATTTATCGTCTGCAAGCTTGAAATTCAGGGCAGCCAAGGCGGTGAAAGCCTTATATGTGGAAGCCGCTGGATATGTGCCAGCTATTGCGCGGTTGACCAGCGGATAGTGCGACTCTTCTGTGTTGTATAGATCCCATATATCCTCGGGAACGCCGCCCACGAAATTTTCAGGGTTATAGGTGGGGTAATTGGCAAGCGCCACGATGCCGCCGTCTTCTAAGTCCATGCAAACGATGGAAGCAGCCGTGCCCTTTCCCGTGCCGATGTCTCCTTTTGGCGCCACCATTTCCTTTAACAGGTTGTCTGCCACATATTGCACGGGGGCTGCCAAGGTTAGATATATGTCAGAGCCCTTTGTGGGCTTTGTTTCGCTCACCACAGAATGCACGTTGCCAGAAGCATCGGTTAACACCTTTTTCTGGCCGTGTTCGCCAGACAAAAGCCTGTCATATGATTGCTCGATGCCGCTTTTTCCCACGCTGTCTTTGCTCTGAATGTTTCTGCCGATCTCCACATCTGCCAGCTCTTCTTCGGAAACATCGCCCGCATATCCCAAAACGTGAGAAGCAAGCGCCGCATAAGGGTATTTTCTGACTGTGCGCGTCTCGACATCCACGCCAGGGAAAGCATCGGAATGTTCGGTGATAAACGCAATGTCGCGAAAACGCACGTCGCTTGCCACGATGCGCTGGCTTTGCGCACCGCTGGATGCATCGTTTATCCTAGACACAATCACTGGACGCGGAACGCCCAAAACGGCAGAAAGGCGCGCCACAACATCGTTGTTTGTTGCCACATCGGCGTCTGCCAACACAGTGAGCGATGTGCGATTTGTAACCAACACCCGCCCGTCGCGATCAAATATATATCCGCGCGGAGCTGGGGTGGACAAAGTGGTGGTGGCGTTTTCCTCAGATTTTTCTGAATAGGTGTCGGTGTTTAGCACTTGCAATTTATAGGCACGCACGCCCAAAACGCCAAACACCAAAGCCGCAAAGCCAGCGGCAAAACCAAACCTAGTTTTCATGTTTGGCATGATGCCGCCTTCGGTGTTTATGTCTTTTTTCACGTGCACGCCGCCCTTGGGGCCACCAGAGCCTGGCATGGTGGATTTCACACCAACAGAACTCACCTGCGACACCTGTTTTTTTGTAACTTCGGGGCGAGTGTCTTTGTTGCGATTTTTCAGCGCAAAGACCAAAACCACAACACCTATCACAACTACAGCTGCAATGGCTCCTGTTACTATGGCGATTAACATGACCTATATATACCCTTTTTAATGTTATCTAAACACTGTTTTTTGTAAAATTGCGCGCACACTTTTGGTGTAAGGCACGCGCACATAAGCGTTGCGCACTTCCTGCGCCAAAATGACGCACTGCAAGATTGTCATTATACAAACGATAACTAAATTTAGCGCAAAATCACTGAATCATTCATAGATGGAAACGTGTTGGAAGGCTCTGGCGCAAATTTCTTCATCACGAAATACCAGATGAGGCCAACTGCTGCGCTATATATGGCGCAAGGCAAACATACAAATATTATGGCGTAACCCAAGTTGTCTATAGCACCCATCAAACAAAGAACGCACGCGTAAATTACTTCTTGCACTAAAACAGATATGCACAGCAAAACTATAGGGATAAAAGAAGTGTCGTTGTCTAGCATTTGTTGACATTTTCCTAAAACGAATGAGAGCACAACAAGCAAGGCAGACATCAGCCCCAAAGGCCCGCCCACAAATATGTTATAGCAAAGCCCCAACACAAACGCCAACACCACAACACGGTTGCTAGATTGCCTTACCACAGACACAGCCAGCACATATGATGCAATTATGTTTGGCGTTGCGTTGAAAATTTTTATGTAAGGAGAAAGCAAAATTTGCAAGACAACAGCCAAGATGGCGAAGATGATTATCATTATGTTTTCGCGTCCGAATTTCAATTTATATGTCCTTTTATTGTTTCTTGTTTTAGCTGGGCGGTGTTGGTTGAAGGCTTACTCTGCGCTGGCGTCGCTCAACGTTTCGCTGGCGGACGGCACTGCTGAATAATTTACTCCGCGCTGTCCGCGCTGCTTTCGTTGGCGCCGCCACCATCGACAGCCGACGAATCGCCGCCGCCATCGCCAGCGGAGGTTTCGCCGCCGCTCACAACCCGCGGCTCCACGGCACTTTTAATAACTATAACCTCACTCACATTGTTGGCGCCCGTCGCATTCGGTGAAACCACAATCTCGCGCTCAGCACCGCCCTGTGTAACATCGATGCTCACAACGCTTCCCACCAAAAGCCCAGATGTATAGCTGCCACCCGCGCCCGACGTGACTATCGTGTCGCCCACGTTCACCTCGACAGATGTGCTGATGTTCTTCAGATATAGAAGCCCTTCAAGCGAGCCGCGCACTATCCCTTCTGCACGGTTAGATTGAATGAGCACAGCACACCCGCTGGCTGGGTCTGTGAGCAGGCGCACCGTGGAAGTGGAAGCGGCAACAGACACAATTTGCCCCACAACGCCGGTGGAGCCCATCACAGTTTGCCCCACATCCACACCATCTTCGCTGCCAGCGTCTAGCGTGAGCGTTTGGCTATATGCCTCGCCACTTTTGCCCACCACTCTGGCTGTGGTGCCCTCAATAGAATATGTGTCGCGCAATTTCAACAAGCCTTCCAGCCTTTGAGCTTGTTGTTTATATTCTTCAAGCTGCGACACCATGTTTTTAAGCTCTTCGTTTTGTTGCTCGAGGCCGCTCAACGTTGCAGGATCGGCCGTGGCGTCTTTTGCTGCCACAGATAAATTTTGTGCAGAAGATGCAACAGAGTTTCCCACGCTTGAAATTGGCGTGCTGAGCGTGGCGGAGCCTTGTTGTAACTTGTGCAAAAAGCCAGCTTCGCCCTCGCGTGCATATAAAACGCACAACAAGACAGAACAGAGAAACAACGCTGCAAATAGTGCTAGCGCGTTTGGCTCGTTGGAGTTATTTTTGAAGAAAGGAGACAAAACTAATTGAAAGCCTATTTCGAGCGCATGAGCGTTTGACGAAGCGTGGAAGGCGTTTCAAGCACACGCAAACAACCAGTTACCACATTTGTAAGCGCAGTTTCGCTCACCCAAACAGGAATTTCTAACTTTGATGTTAGATATCTATCCAGCCCAGACAAAAGCCCGCCGCCACCTGTGAGCAAGATGCCGTTTTGAATTATGTCGGAAGCCAAATCGGGGTTAGTTTTCTTGAACGTTTCTTTTATGTGCAAAACCATTTCGTGGCAAGACTCTTGCAAGGCATCGCGCACATCTTCTGATTGAATGGTAACTTCGCGCGGCTGTTCTGTGACCACGTCTTGGCCCGATA